>CAMXXM010000020.1 GCA_947253195.1 uncultured Porphyromonas sp. | reverse complement strand
GTCTGGTCGGCTGTAGTAGACCTTGATCTGTGGTGCCAGTTCATTGATCTTAGCTCCCACCTTTTTGGATACCGCAAGGACGACATCTTTCTCGTAAGAGACTTTGCCCTTTGCTCCACTGTCATGTCCCCCATGCCCGGCATCGATAACCACGATAAACCGTCCTTCCTTGTCCCTCGCGTAGAGAGAGGGAGATCCGAAAAGGGCCAGGAGCAGGATCGCAATGAGGGTGCAGGTGGGTGACACTCCGAGGTATGAGGTGGTATGGGAATGGTATCTAGTCATATGGTATGAAAAGCTTGACGGATCGGAAATATACCTAAATTGTCCGGAAGGAAAGATAAAGAAAGCCTGAAACTACTCAGAAAAAGTAGTCTCAGGCTTTACATAGCTGTGATAAGTGAGTCTCTACGGACGCACGAAGCCCTTACTCGGCAGGCTTCTCCTCAGACTCAGCCTCCTCGTCGCTCTTCATGATGATCTTCTGGAGCTCGTCGGCAGTCACCTCCTTGGCCTCCACAGTGATCAGGTTGTCCTCGTGGATCTTCTGGGCAACCATCTGGCGAAGCATATTCTGCTGGGTGTTGTAGCGGAAGTTCTCATTGCTGAGGGCGCGCTGTACCTGTCCCTCGATCATGTCCTCGGTGGGAGAGCTGAGACCGATCTGTGCCAGCTGGTTGATCACGTAGGAGCGGGTGAAGTTCTTCAGATCCTCCTCAGTGACCTCAAGGCTGTACTTGTCTGTAAAGTGGTTGATGATTATGTCAAGCTTAAGACCCTTTATCAGCTCCTTGAAGTTGCTGTCGATCTCCTCATCGGACTGATCCTTGGCCATCTCGGAGCCCTTGTACCACTCCTTGATGGTCTCCTCTGCGAGATCCACCTTGTCGGTCTTCTCCTCAGTGATGAGGCTGATGAGATCCTCGGTGAACTTATAGTCGGCGTTGGCCTTGATATTCTGCTCCATCTTGGACTTCAGCTCCTCGCGAGCCTCCTCCTCGGTGTGCACCTTGTCGGGACCAAAGACCATGTCAAAGAACTCCTGATTAAGTTCAGCACGCTTGGAGTAGCTGATCTCCTTGATCTCGTAGGAGAACTCGCTGTCCTTGTACTTCTCCACCTCCTCATCGGTCATGTTGTCAAGGTGGAAGAGCGCCTTAAGCTCAGACTTCTGACCGCCATAGGCTTTGTAGGGATTGAAGATTACGATGCTGTCCTTGGGGGCGTTCTCAAACTTCGCCTTCTCCTCCTCATCGGTCATAAAGTCCACATAGATCGTGGTCCGATCGAGCTGAATACCTCCCTCGCGGGGTGAGTCTCCATCAAGCTCTGCCAGTGCTCCGGATACGAACGCGTTGGGGACAATGTGATCTCCGTCAACGAACTTGGAATTGGCTCTCTGGAGCTGCTCCATCTGCTTGGTTACCTCAGCGTCGTCCACGGTGGGCTGGTAGTAGGTAAGAGTGTCCTCGCTGCTGAGTATGTCGTCGCTCAGGGTGGGGATCAGTGCAAGGTGGAAGGTGATGGTCATCTCATCCTGCAGAAGCTTATCTCCCTGGTTGAGCTCCTTTGGCATAATAGGCTGACCGATAGTCTTTAGCTCTTTCTCCCGGATGAAGTCCATGAGCTTAGAAGTAACAGCCTCGCTTACTGCATCGACGTGGATGCTGTCACCGTACATCTTAAGGATGAGTCCCTTAGGCACGTGACCCTTGCGGAATCCGCGCATCGAGGCGTTGGCGCTGATGTTATTGAGACGCTTCTTGTAGTCCTCTGCGTAGTCCGACTTCTCGACAGTTACGTCAATACGGGCAAAGTTGTCTTTCTGCTCTGCGAGAGTGATATCCATTGTTATGTCTTTATGTGATTTGGTTTCAGTTGTTAGCGTGCAAAGTTAGCATTTTTGCCTCTATTGCCCAACCCTCAGGCTCTACTCGGTATGGTCGCGCGCCTGTAGTAATAGCATCCTTGGGGGATCAAGTAGTGAATGGAGGGGCTTGACCTATTCCCTCCTCTCCTGCTTAGTCCTATCCGGGCTTATGTACCCTTGAAGTAGAGGTCGATGATTACGATCTCTGACCTGCTCCCGATGCGGAGACGCGAGGTGGATGTACCATAGCCTGAGGAGATGATGACTGTGCCGTCACCGGAGGGATGGCAGCCGTAGTTATGACTGAAGAGGAGTGGCTGGAAGACCTGCATCGGGAAGATCTGCCCGGCGTGGGTGTGTCCCGTGAGGGTAAGGTCTATCCCGCTCACTGCCGGGTCGCTCTCCCAGTGCTCACGAGGTCGGTGCTGTAGCAGGATGGAGGTCGCCCCATCAAGCACCAGATCCGCTAAGCTACTGAGTGGCACCACGTCCTTATCCAAGGCCTTGTAGTAATCTCTGCCTATGAGGTAGAGACTTGGGCGGAGTCTCACGACGCTGTCGCGAAGCAGTGTCCCAAGCGAGGAGATCCACTGCACATTCTCATCTAAGTCACCATAGTACTCATGGTTGCCAAGGACGAAGTAGAGACCTTGGACCTTCTCTCTTAGGTGGGCGAAGTGGTATGCCGCCGTGAGGGTGTCCACATCGCTTAGATTTCTATCGATCAGGTCACCCCCGATGAAGACATAGTCCGGCGAAGCTTGCTCGATCATTTGCTCCATCCTTGCAAGATGCTCCTCTCCGAAGAGGTCGCCCAAGTGGATGTCAGTAACGAGTGCTATGCGGACGCTGTCCGAGGGCTTCTCGTCCGGCAGCACGATGCGGTAGCGGGTGGTGATCGGCTCCCTTACATTTCTTCTCCCCGCGATCATCAACGGAAGGATTAGCGATAGGCAGAGTAGGGCAGTCACGCGACCATAGTGGCACTTCGTGGCGCTGTCGAGGAGTGTGAAGAGTGCGGCAAAGTAGATCTCTGCGATAAGCAGGTCTGTCACCAGCTCGGGTGCTCTGCCCGCGAGGAGTGAAGTGGTCAGGATAAGCCCTATGGAGAGGATCGGAATAGCGATGACGCTCCACTTTAGCACTTTACGGAGCAGCTGATCGTCGGGGACGCGACGTCGGGCGTAGCGGTAGAGGGCATAGCCCACTGCGATCTGTACGAAGACAAAGAAAATGTACCGCATACTCAAGCGCGCTGCTTAGACCGACGATAGGGATGAGCCAGCTTGCGGAAGTAGGATGAGGTCATCGTCATGCATAAGATCATCGACAGTACATCCGCTACCGGCAGTGCGGTCCAGACACCCGTGAGACCCATGACACGCGGCAGGATCGCCAGTGCAGGCACGAGGAAGATCAGCTGTCGCGAGAAGCTCAGCAGAAGGGCACGGGCTGCTTTACCAAGGCTCTGGAAAAACTGGACTCCGGTTAACTGGATGCCCACAGCCCACATGGCTGCCAGCTCTATCCTCAGCCCTACCTTGCAGACTGCGATCAGCTGAGGGTCAGACGTGAATGCCCGAGCCACAATCTCAGGCCATACCAGGGTCACGGAGGCTCCAAAGACACCGATCAGGAAATTCATCTTCCGGGCAATCCGGAAGGTATCTCTCACTCGCCCGAGATTCCCGGCCCCATAGTTGTATCCAAGGATAGGCTGAGTCGCTTGCGAGATGCCAAACATAAACATCAGCGTCAGCATGGCAACGCTCTGGATCACTCCATTGGCTGCCACCGCCAGATCTCCGCTGTAGAAGTCAATCGGAGAGGTCATCCCGTAGTCGTAGAGCAGTCGATTTTTATAGATATTGACGATGCTCGCCATCAGGTGGGTCACAAAGGGCGCCACACCGATAGAGACGATTGCGAGTGTGTAGCCCCAGTTGAACTTGAAGTTTCTCACCCTAAGCTTGACATTGGTATCCGGTCGGGTAAAGTGGTGCAGCACCCAGATCATACCGATAAACATACTGATCACGGTGGCGAGGGCGACCCCTGCGACACCCATATCGAATACGAAGAGGAACACCGGGTCGAGTACAAAGTTGAGTACTGCACCGATGAGCATCGTCTTCATCGCCTTCTTGGGATAACCGGTTGCCCTCATCACCGCATTGTAGGAGTAGGTGATGTTGGCAAAAATATTTCCCGGCAAGACGATATTCAGATAGTCAAGGGCATAGGGCAGGGAGGCCTCCGAGGCACCAAATTGCATCAGAAGCGGCCGTGCAAAAATCATCAGCAAGACGATCACAAGACTGCTGATAGTGAGCGACAGGAGGAAGGCACTGCCCAGCATTTTCTCTCCCTCCTCTCTCCTCTGCTGCCCGAGCAGTATGGAGATCCTCGAGGCGGCACCCATACCGACGAGGGTACCAACAGCCAGGGTTACGCCCATCACGGGCATAGTGACTGAGAGACCGGATAGAGCCAAGCTATTGACTCCTTGTGCAATATATATCCGGTCGACTACATTGTATAGTGTATTGACGACAGCCCCTATGACTGAGGGCCAGGCATAAAATTGTAATAGTTTCTTGATCGGAGCAGTGCCGAGGATGTCGGCATTCTCCATGTTAATTCTTTTCTCTTCTCTCTTCATCCATCCAATGTTTTGTCGTTCATCCGTGACGACTGACATCTACGAGGGCGGTCTCCTTAAGTATCTGTATCTCCTTTCCCTGTAGTGCTATCATCCCATCCTCCTCTAAGGAGCGCAGGACTCTGGTGGCATTGCTGGTGGTCATATGGCTCAGTCCGCCCAGCACGCCCCTCGTCAGCCTCACCCGTAGCGTCTGCCCGTCCTCCTCTCTGCCGAAGAGCTGATCCAGATAGAGCAGCGTCGAGGCCATCCTCCCCGGCATACGATGTGTATTGAGCACGATTAGACGCATATCCTTGGTGTGCAGAGTCCTGAGGGCTCGTGTTAGGAGTAGCTTGGAGGCCCGTGCATTATTGTCTATCACCATCTCCACGATCTCCGCCGGGAGAGCGAGGACGAGGCACTTCGTGAGCGCCTTGCAGGTGTACCGGTCCTCCATACCGGTGAGCAGTCTCACGAGACCCAGCATCTCCTTACCGGTAAAATGTATGGGCACTTCGCCATTGTATAGATAGTAGGTCAGCGCCTGACCCTCAACCAAGGTGATGATGCTCCTCTCCTCTCCCCTCTCCTTAGGGGTGTGTGGGTAGATACGCTCCCCCTCCTCACAGGTGTACACCTTGCTCCGCAGGATGAATACCTCCCGCTCTCGGTCGGTGAGACAGTCCCACAGCTCCGGGATCAGCTTGGAGATGTGTGGAAAAGGGGGCCTCGACTCAGAGGTATGATGCGACATATTTCTCCTGTCTCGGCGATCTTTGACTCACTTCAGGAGCGGCTTTAGATCCTCGAATGCCTGCTCCGGCTTGACGTGCTCATAGAGTATGTCGTAGACCGCATCCGCAATCGGTATCTCTACGCCATATCGCTTATTCACCTCGTGGATGCACTTTGCTCCATAAAAACCCTCTGCGATCATCTCCATCTCGAGCTGCGCCTCATAGACCCCATAGCCTTTGCCTAAGAAATTTCCGAAAGTCCTATTGCGGCTGTATCGGGAGTAGGCGGTCACTAGGAGATCCCCTAAGTAGGCAGAGTCATAGACCTGCGGTCGACTCTCGGTGGCGGTGCGGATAAATCGCTTGATCTCCCCGGTGGCGTTGCAGATAAGCACCGCCATAAAGTTGTCTCCCAGCTTCATCCCCTGAGTGATACCCGAGGCGATGGCGTAGATATTCTTCAGCACGCTGCTATACTCGATGCCCCTCACGTCGGTGCTGATCACAATATGGACATAGGGCGCATGAAATAGCGGGGCGAGCCGTAGGGCCGTCTCCTTGTCCTCGCAGCCAATAGTGAGGTAGCTGGTTCGATCTATCGCCACCTCCTCAGCGTGTGTAGGTCCGGAGATGACAGCGATCTGAGACATCGGTATGCCAAATTCACCAGACAGGAAGTCTGATACCAGCTGATAGCTGTCGGGGATAATTCCCTTGACGGCATTGAGGAAGACCTTCCCCTTATACTTCTCCGGATCAACCTTCTGCAGTATGCCCTTGAGGTAAGGAGAAGGGGTACAGAGGAGCAGGGTGTCGCTCTCCTCTACCAGCTCTGAGAGATCGCTGTAGAAGTGGACCTTGGAGGTGTCAAAGCTGACTGAGGTGAGGTAATTGGGGTTGTGCCCCTGCTTCTTGAATGCCCGGATCTGGCTGCGGAATCTAAAGTACCAATTGAACTCCTGACCGGTCTCGTGCAGGATCTTGGCTAACGCCGTAGCCCAGCTCCCGCTACCAATGAGTCCGATCTTCGTCGCCGGAGAAGCGGCAGACTTAGGGTCGGTCATACTCCTTGAGGCTGTCTCCTTCATACTCACTCGCTATCAGAGTCTGCTTCCTCCTCCTCGCCCTTGGGCTGAGAGATAGGCTTCATCGTGGGGAAGAGCAGCACCTCCTGGATCGTATCCTGCTCAGTCAGGAGCATCGCCAAGCGATCCATCCCTATCCCGAGACCACTCGTCGGCGGCATACCATACTCCAAGGCTCGGACAAAGTCTTGGTCAATAAACATCGCCTCATCGTCTCCCTTCTCCGACAGTCTCAGCTGATCCTCAAAGCGCTCCAGCTGGTCAATCGGGTCATTGAGCTCGGTGTAGGCATTGGCAAGCTCGCTGCCATTGATCATCAGCTCAAAGCGCTCCGTCAGTCCGGGCTTGGTACGGTGCATCTTCGTCAGCGGAGACATCTCCACAGGGTAGTCGGTGATGAAAGTGGGTTGGATCAGGTGCTCCTCGCAGATCTCGCCAAAGAGCTCATCAATCAGCTTGCCCTTGCCGAAGGAGTCATCCACCTCGATCCCGAGCTCCTTGCACTTGGCCCTCAGCTCCTCCTCGGTCTTGCCGGTGATGTCGTAGTCCCCATACTCCTTGATGGCATCGGTCATGGTGAGTCGCTGGTAGGGAGCCTTGAGGTCGATGGTCTTGTCACCCAGCTCCACGGTTGTCTTGCCATTGACCTGAAGTGCCGTGTACTCGAGCAGCTGCTCGGTCATCTCCATCATCCAGTTGTAGTCCTTGTAGGCGACATATACCTCCATCCCGGTAAACTCGGGATTGTGTGTGCGATCCATCCCCTCGTTGCGGAAGTTTTTCCCAAACTCGTACACAGCATCGTACCCTCCGACGATCAGTCTCTTGAGGAAGAGCTCATCCGCAATCCTCAGGTAGAGAGGGATGTCCAGCGCATTGTGATGGGTGATGAAAGGCCGAGCCGACGCTCCGCCTGGGATCGTCTGCAGGATGGGAGTCTCGACCTCGAGGAAGCCGCGAGAGTTGAAGAAGTCCCTGAAAGCACTATACATCTTCGTCCGCTTGATGAATATGTCTCTATTCTGCGGATTTACGATCAGGTCCACGTACCGCATACGGTAGCGTTGCTCCGGGTCGGTAAAGGCATCATAGGTCTCCCCATCCTTTACCTTCACGACCGGGAGAGGTCGGAGGGACTTGGAGAGCAACGAAAGCTTCTGTACATGGACACTGATCTCGCCCATCTTGGTGCGGAAGACAAAACCCTCCACCCCGATGATGTCGCCAATGTCAAGGAGCTTCCTGAAGACTACATTATAGAGCGTCTTATCCTCCTCGGGCGCTATGTCATCGCGAGTAATGTAGAGCTGTATCCTGCCCTCGCTGTCCTGGAGCTCAGCAAAGGATGCCTTGCCCATGATCCGGCGAGACATTAGTCGTCCGGCTATCCTTACCTGTCGAGGCTGCTGCTCATCATCCGAGAAATGGTCCTTGATGTCCTGTGACGTGGCATCCACCACATACTCCTCAGCGGGGTAGGGGTTGATCCCCAGGTCACGCAACTTCTGTAAGCTATCACGACGCAGGAGCTCCTGCTCACTATATTGTCTCTCCATGTCTTTTCTGATGATGAGTTCTTAACTAATTAGAGTACAAGTGCATCGTGGCTATCTGCCGGGTGCACTTATCTGCAAAGATAACGCTTTTGTAGAGCACTATAAAAGTACGCCCCCTTATTCCTCACATCCTATGGAAGTACCGAGACCGGTATCTCGACCGCGAGGAGTGATCGGGAGAGGGGTCTGCTGTCGGTAGGGTATTGAGTTTATAGGTAAAGGTCAGCATAACGTACGATGTGACTCCCTCGTAGAGCATATCGGTGATGGACTGAGCGGTCGAGGTGCGGCGAAAGGTACTCCTCTGCCCCAGCAGATCCAGTGCCTCCAGTTCCAGCGTCCCCCTCCGATCCTTGAGGAAGAAGTACCCGAGGCTGATGTCCCATATCCAGAGGTTTCGCTTCACATCGTCATGGTACCCCTTGGCATCGCTGTAGGAGAGACGATGGGAGAGGCTGAGACCGAAGGGGGGCATCCAGGTGGCTTCGCAGAAGAGCCTGTAGTCAAGTGTCTTTCGGTCACTCTGGCGGGATACCGTATTCGTCAGGTGGTTGTAGTCCCCGGAGAAGCCCAGCGATGACTGCAGATACTCGCCCGACCAAGTGACCCTCTCCGAGAGATTGATGGTGCTGCTGAGATAGGTATTCAGCTCACCATTAACATACCCCTTGCCTCTATTGCCACCGACCCGGCCGTTGGTAAAGGAGGTCAGGCTCTTGGATAAGGGTAAGCTCAGCGACCCGCCGGCACTGTAGGAGTAGACACCATTCACGTTCTCGTACGTGGTTCGACTGATACCGGTCTCTCGGTCTATTTCGCGACGGTTGATGATCGCATTATTCACCGTCCCTAAGTAGCCAAATATCTGCAGGCTTTGTCGCTTCTCTTGATTTTCCATAGATCCACGCATAAATATTATACGCCTAAATGAGGGAAGCAGGTCCGGGTTACCGGTCGTCTGCGAGAGCGGCGAGGTCTGAATGGTGACAGGACTCAGTTGCTCCATAGAGGGCTGACTGGTGCGCCCTCTATAGTGCAGCATATACTGTAGTCCTAGGTCGTTCCTCATGTCTACGATGAGCGAGGGTGCATAGTTGACGATGCTTCGCTCGTGATCGTAGGTGACCTCCTCACCATCCGTGGTGATCGTGTGCGTGTGGGTGGGCAGCGCGTCGACTCCGAGGGAGATGCTGCTCTTGGGTCTCGGCCGGTACTTCGCCATGGCACCGATCCGGTGGTTGAGGTACCGATTGCCGGAGCCTCTGGAGTAGCGCTTGTCCAGTATGGTGTACTCCCCCTCTGCGTCGGTCTGATAGGCAAGGCGATCGCCCGTCCTGTACTCGCCATCAAGGCTGTAGCTGCCCTGGAGTGACCAGTACTTGCTGAGAGGTTCCAAATAGGAGACGGAGATACCGCCCCGATTACTCTCGCTGCGGGAGCTGGTCAGCTGATCCAGGGTCTCGCTTCGGTTGCCCTTGGCAAAGGTGGTGATGCTCTTGAGTGTCCCGTCGCTGTTGCCCGACTCGTGCCGTCCAAAGACTCTGACGTAGATATTTCGTCCCTCGTCATTAAATGTGTGGCGGAAGTGGAGGTAGCCGCCCGCTCCATCGTTGCGGCTCTTCTCCTCCCTCTCCGAGGAGCCGGAGTTGATCGTCTCGCCCTCTCTTGCCTCTGTGCTGTACTGAGAGAGTGAGTGGGATTGGCTGCGACCGATGCTGATATCGGGCATAAAGAAAAGTGCAGTCCTCTCAGAGGGGATCCACTCGAGACGACCGCCCATGGAGCCGCGGCGTGAGAGGTCATCCTGGGAGGAGGTGGTGCGGTCGGTGGTGGTATGCGTGGCTTCTCCGAGGAGGTTTTCCCGAGTCATTCGGCTCGTTAAGGTGTCATCGTTCTCTTGATACGAGAGCTCAGCGGTAACGTTGAGCTTATCACTTACCTTATTGTCGTAGTTGGCTCCCACTGAGCGTCGCGTCCGGTCTCCTCTCCCACGCCTTACCCCGTCGGTGTTATTGAGATTAGCGAGGAGGGTGATCCGCTCGTCTCCTCTAAATGCCGATCCCATCAGGTCTACGCTGTAGCGGTCCTTGGTTCCGTAGCCGGCCTTCAGGCTACCGAGGAAGCCTTTCTTCAGCTCTTCCTTCACATTCAGGTTGAGTATCTTCGTCTTCTCTCCGTCGTCCATACCGGTGAGCCTGGATTGCTCAGACTTCTTGTCGACTACCTGTACGTTCTTGATCAGGTCAGCGGGGAGATTCTTCGTAGCCATAGTTGGGTCGGAGGAGAAGAAGTCTCTGCCGTCCAGCTCCACCCGCTCGATGGCCTCCCCATTGTAAGTGATATTACCCTCCACGTCCACCTCTATCCCGGGAATACGGCGTAGCAGCTCCTCCACCGAAGCACCGGGGCGAACCTTGAAGGCGCCGGCGCTAAATTGCACCGTGTCCTTCTTGATCGTCACCGGACTTGTCTGTCCCACGACTTTCAGCTCGCTCAGTGCCGTCGCAGAGGGGGAGAGCTTGATCCGTCCGAGGTCGATCTTAGAGCTCGCACCGATGGATACCGCCTTGCGGTAGGGCGTGTAGCCAATGAAAGAGATGTCTACGAGATAGCTCCCGGGCGTGGAGACCTGGAGTCTGAAGCGCCCCTGCTTGTCAGTCATCACCCTTTGCACCAGAGTGGAGTCGGTGGCACTCAGGAGCCGCACACTCGCTGCGGTCATCCACTCCTCCTCATCGGTGTCGTAGACACGCCCCTTGATCTCACAGGACTTGGTCTGGGCATAGGCTCTCTGCATGAGGATCATGCAGAGAGCTACGCCTATAAGCAGTAGAGTGGGGTGCTTAGGTGTGCCTGAGCGGTGCATCGGATGATCAGGTGAGGAATGGTGAATGTGCAAAAACTGTCGAATGGAGTGCGAGAGTCACTCTTAAGAGCAAACTTACCCAATCAGGTGCAAGTAAGGAAGCGACTGTAAGTACGATGGCTCGTCACTTACAGTCGCTTCTTGATGAGAGCCTTCTATAGGACTCGAACCTACGACCATCTGATTACAAATCAGAAGCTCTACCAACTGAGCTAAGAAGGCGGGTGGGCAAGCTGACTACATCGCGCCGCTACAACCAGCTACCCTTGCTGCGATCAAGCCCTGGGGGGATTTGCGGGGAGCTGGCCGTGTAGGACTTGCCCGGATATTGTCGGCTTGACAGTGCAAAGGTACAGACTTTTTCCCGTCCCTCAAAGAGGACTGTCTATCCCTGAAATAGGTTGACACCGGCTAATTCGCATTTTGATGTGCTGGGAGGGGGAGAAAAATTTGTTGAAGAGACAATAGATAATAGATGAGGAAGTAGTCAGAGCGTATGGAATCAGCAGAGATAAGGGAGCTGATATCGGCATTTGTCCCGGAGGAGATCCTTCGCGACTTTGAGCTGAAAGAGGCGAAGGAGGTGGTCCGATGCGGGTATGTGAATCCCTGCGAGATCCATCCTTTTTCCATAGTTAGTCTAGAGGCTTTTATCTACATACGTTGACGGGGTGGTCGAGAGTCCTTTTTCAACACCTATAAATACACGATCGAAGGGATCAAATGCACACCGAAGTTCGGTGCTTTTTAAGAGAAATAGATCAAGGGGAAGCCGATAAGTATTGGCAATGCTGCCTCTATGTCCTCGGGTGGACGCGAAGCGTCTTGACCAGTATAACGGGCCTACGTCCGTACTAGGCAGACAGGAGGTATAAGGTAAAGAGGCAGACCCCATGCTCTTCATCAAGGAGGGGATGGAGAGTGAGGTGGCGGAGATACACAACCTCGCAACATTGCTTCGCTTCGGTCAAGCTCCATCCCCATTCTGAGGTACTTCTACCATAGCGAAAGCAAATGTCTAGGTGGAAACTCTCAACCAAACTTGCAATGCTTCATGGGCGTGAACGACGGAGCTGGAAACACCGACTTCTTTCTCTATCGAGTTGCCCTCCATTCCTCCTGAATCCCTCATTTTGACAGTCAACTTTCCATTTTTCCCCCTCTCAGCACATTAAAATGCGAATTAGCCCTCCCCGCTCTACGACCGAAGTCAGGTCTCTACTCGGGTTGGTGCGATCTCTCCTCGCTGTCAGTACCATATGAGACCTTTGAAAAATAGGGAGGGGAAAAAGAGACGCTCTTTCTTGGATGATTT
>CAMXXM010000019.1 GCA_947253195.1 uncultured Porphyromonas sp. | reverse complement strand
GTATTGGTGCCGCCGATATAGCGGTAGAGGGGCAGGTCGAGTGCGGTGGCGGCAGCGCGGGCGCAGGCGAGGGAGACGCCGAGGATGGCGTTTGCTCCCAGCTTGGACTTCGTCTTGGTGCCGTCGAGCTCAAGCATCTTCTTGTCAATGCCACGCTGGTCGAGGACGTCCATGCCGATCAGCTCGGGAGCGATCTTGGTATTGACATTCTCCACAGCCTTGAGGACGCCCTTGCCACAGTAGCGACCCTTGTCGCCATCGCGGAGCTCGAGAGCCTCGTTCTCACCCGTGGAGGCACCACTGGGTACGCAAGCGCGACCGATGATGCCATACTCCAGCTCTACCTCTACCTCTACGGTGGGGTTGCCGCGAGAGTCGAGGATCTCACGACCATGCACGTTCTGAATTTCCATTCTTCTCATTATCTATAGGGATTAGTATTAAAAATCTTTCTTTACCGACCACAAATATACCCAAAGTGTCCGACTTAAGCGGTCCGCTTGACCTCTTTTATAAGATCTGAAGTGGAGGAAGAGGGACGCGAGGCGCTCCATAGGGCGTATCTCGTAGGTGACGACCTGCTCCGTGAGAGGGTGCCTTGCCCAATAGCCCTCTTAGGGGGTGACCGGCAGCTTAGGGGATCAGGAGGCGCTGCCCGGGGTGGATGTTATTGGAGCGGAGGTTATTGGCTCGCTTGATCCGTGTGACGGTGACGCCCTTGTACTTCGAGGCGATGCCTGAGAGGGTGTCGCCTCTCTTCACGGTGTAGTAGCGGGCACCGTGCTGTCGGGTGCTGCCCTTTTTCTTGCTCGACGTGGCGGACTTGGCGGCTGAGACAGTGGCTTTGTCTCCCGTCCGGATCACTAACCTTTGCCCAGGGTGGATCGTATTTGACCTCAAGCCATTCCACTCCCTGATCTGGGCCGTGGTGACGTGGTGGCGGCGGGCGACCGAGCCGAGGGATTCGCCTCGGCGGACGCGGTAGGTCACCTCTCGCACGCTGTCGGTGGTCTGTTGATCCTCTTCGTCGAGGATAGGGGTGCTGTCCGCCACTCTCACTTCGCTTTCGCGGTGGGTGGCAAAGTACTTCTCTTTATTGGCGGCGAAGTCGATTGCTGCCTGAGCGGGCAGGACGATGACCTGGGACTGCTGGTTGCCGGGGATGATCCCCTTCTTGTACATGGGATTGAGCAGCTCAATGGTGTCGAGAGCGATGCCGGTCATCTCTGCCAGCTCTCTCGTGGTGCAGCGGCGCTCTACGTGGACGGTGTCTGTCGCCAGGGGAATGTGGATGGCCGAGGGACGTATGTCGTGCTCCCGGTAGTACTCCATGCTGTAGAAGGCAGCGATGAAGAAGGGGACGTAGGATCGGGTCTCGCGGGGGAGGTAGGGGAAGATCTCCCAGAAGTCTCTCTTCCCGCCGGAGCGGCGGATCGCCTTATTGATGTTGCCGGGGCCACAGTTGTAGGCCGCTATGGCGAGCATCCAGTCGCCGTAGAGGGCATACATGTCCTTGAAGTACTCGCACATGGCGCGGGTCGACTTGCGGGGATCCATACGCTCGTCAACGACGGAGTCAATCGTGAGACCGTAGATCTTGCCGGTGCGGAGCATAAATTGCCAGAAGCCGGTCGCGCCCATACGTGAGACGGCGGTGGGGCTGAGTGCACTCTCGACGATGGCGAGGTACTTCAGCTCAAGCGGCAGCCCCTGTCTGTCGAGCTCCTCCTCGATGATGGGGAAGTAGTAGGTGGCGCGACTCAGCATCAGGCTCATGAGGTTGCTCCGGCGATTGACATAGAGGTCGATCGCCTCCCGCACGGCGGGATTGTAGGTGAGCGGTATGGCACTCTCCATCCGCGCCAGCCGCTCGCGGTAGAGCTGATCCTTGCCTTCCAGCTCCCGCCTGCTCGCCTGTCGCTTTGGCTTGCTGAGGGAGTAGTATTCCTTGTACCGAGAGTTGAGGAGCGAGTCGAGAGCCATATCAAAGCTCTCCGGCAGACGACCCAGGTCGGGCTCATCACCATCGCTCTGACCATAGGCCTGAGGTAGGGCGAGTGCTGTCAGTAGGAGGAGAAAAAGGAGTGGAATAGGGCGTCTCATATAAGGTCAAAAGGATAGAGCAACCTGGACGGCAGGACCTCCCGATGAGGGGAGAGTGGTCGAGGGAATGTAGGAGGGAGTAGCCCGAAGTGTCAACTCCGGGGAGATGTCGAAGTGTGCCAGCTCCGCATCGACGTAGGCATCGACGATCGAGAGGGCGTAGACGCCCACGGCAACGATGATGGAGAGGTCGCGATTGCGCCGATAGAAGTCGCGCCCATGGCGGAGGGTCTCTTGGAAGGAGCCATTGGTCCGGTAGCTGTTGGGATCGGCACCGGCGGGGACAAAGGCAATCCACGAGTTGTTGGTCATCGGGTCGTCGCTCTTGATGTCGCTGTAGGCCTTTGCGTACTCGAGGAGGTTGTTGTTATTCCACGAGATGGCATAGTAGAGGGTGGTCATGCCACCGATGATGATCGGGACCTTCCAGTACTTCCTGTTGTAGACCTGTCCGCCGCCCGGGATTATGGCCCAGAGGACGGCGGCTCGGGGACTGGGAGAGAAGGTCTTCCTCCCCCCTTTGGCGAAGCCCTCAATCTCCGCAGGGATTTCGGTCGGTATCAGCCGAGTACTCTCCCGGAGGGTGGTAAGGGCATCTGCCTTAGAGGGGGCGAGGACGGTCGTATCCCGCTGTAGCGGTGGGGCTGTGGGGACGGTGTCGCAGCCGATTGTTTCGCCGCCATACGCCAAGCCTGTCCCCAAGCCGAGAGCCAAGAGGAGGAAGAAGGGGGGGGCCAAGCGATGACTCAGGCGGTACATACGCTACAGCTTGCTCAGCATCGAGAGGATCTCCTGCAGCTGATCGTCGCTTGCGAAGGGGATCGTGATCCGACCCTTACCGGCGGCGTTGCAGCTCATCTTCACTTTCGTCCCGAAGACCCGTGAGATCCGGTCGGTGGTGCTGCGGTACTGTGCCAGGCGCTCCTTGGCGGCCCGGCGTGCCTCCTCCTGCGACTTCGCCCGGTCGCTCGGCTCAGCGGTGCTGTACTCGCGAGCCATCTGCTCCACGTCCCTGACGGAGAGGTCATCGGAGAGGATCTGCTTGTAGAGTGCCAGCTGCAGCTCGGTGTCCTCAATGCTGAGGAGGGCGCGGGCGGGCCCCATCGTGAGCTTCCTATTCTTCAGCCCCAGCTGTATCTGCGCCGGGAGCTTGAGGAGCCGGAGGTAATTGGCGACCGTGGCGCGCTTCTTCCCCACGCGTGTCGCCAGCTCCTCCTGCGTGAGTCGGTCGGCATCGATCAGCTTGCTGAAGGTGAGGGCGATCTCGATCGCATTGAGGTCCTCACGCTGGATATTCTCGATCAGCGCCATCTCCACCACTTGGTCGTCATCCACGGTGCGGATGTAAGCGGGTATCGTCTCCAGCTCTATCAGTCGGGCAGCGCGGTAGCGACGCTCGCCACTGATGATGATGTACTTCCCCTGTCCCTTTCCATCCTCTCGGACGGTGATCGGCTGGACGAGCCCGATGTGCTTGATCGAAGAGGCCAGCTCCTCGAGGGTCTCGGCGTCGAAGTCTCGACGCGGCTGATCGGGATTGGGGTAGATGGCGTCAAGAGGAAGCTCGGAGATGGAGGAGGATCCTCCGGTCTCCACCTTCTTTATGTTGACGAAGTCATTGGGAAAGAGGGCGTCAAGACCTCGTCCGAGGGAGGTGCCAGTTCTACTGCTCGTACTCATGGACGGTTCGGCGGATCGGGGTGTGATTATTCTCCATCACCTCGTGGGCCAGCTCGAGGTAATTCTGACTTCCCTTGGAGGAGAGGTCAAAGTCGAGGACGCTCTTCCCGAAGCTCGGTGCCTCGCTGATGCGGACGTTGCGATTGATGACTGTGTCGAAGACGAGGTCCTTGAAGTGCTTCTTGACGTCCTTGTAGACCTGCGTGGAGAGCTTGGTGCGGCTGTCGTACATGGTCATGAGGAAGCCCTCGATGTCGATGGGGGGATTGAGCCGCTCCTTGACGATGCGCAGGGTGCTGAGGAGCTTGCTGATCCCCTCGAGGGCGAAGTACTCGCACTGGACAGGGATGATGACCGAGTCAGCGGCGGCGAGGGCAGCGATGGTGATGAGGCCGAGGGAGGGCGCACAGTCGATGAGGATGAAGTCGAAGTCCGGCTTCAGCAGCTCCGTGATGCGCTTGAGGACATACTCCCGCTGCGGGACGTTGACCAGCTCCACCTCAGCGCCGGCGAGGTCGGTGTGTGATGGGAGGAGCTTCAGTCCCTCCACGGAGGAAGGGATCAGGCACTTCCTCGGATCGGTGTCCCCGAGGATGCAGCCGTAGGTAGAGAGCTCGGCGGACTTGGCCTGAGTGCCGAGACCGCTGGTAGCATTGGCCTGCGGGTCCGCATCGACAAGCAATACGTTGCTCCCCAGCGCGACTAATGCCGCAGATAGATTCATCGCCGTCGTTGTCTTGCCGACACCGCCCTTCTGATTGGATATAGCTATTACTTTGCCCATAGCACTTGCCTGATAATAATCAGCGACAAAGTTAGGCAAATTCTATCACATACTCCCTGTCCTCTGATCTACCGGACCGTCGACTCAGTCGGCGTACTCACTGATATTGTCTTGCGTGGCGGCGTTGTAGTAATCGATGAGGAACCACTTGTCGTCCGGAGACTTCCGTGCAAAGGTGTACTGCTCAAGGATGTCAGAGTCTATGTATCCGGTGCAGAAGGAGGCGGTGTCCCGCTCCACGACGATCCATGAGGCAAAGTAGCCGGTGCTGTCAGGCGAGATGATCCGGAAGGGATCCTCGACCACCCGAGGTGGAGTGACCCCGCTCGGCAGGAGGGCGCGCGACCGAACCACTCCGGCATCCTTGCGGAAGCTTACGAGGAAGGAGATCAGCGACTCGGTCCCCTGATTGCAGGGCGCATCGACGCTCTCAAGGAGGGAGTTATTGGACCGGTACACCGCAAACGTGCAGGGCTCCTCAGCCTCCGTTGCCACGGGTACGCTCTGCTCTGTCGCAAGAGGGGCGGGGGTCGCCTCTTCCCGGCTCTTCTCCTCGCTCTGCTGCTTACTGCCGCTGCAGGAGAGAGAGCCCGTCAATAGGAGCACCAGAGTCACGCTCCCCACACCGGCCCTCATAACGCTCATATATGTAGTGTGTCTCCTTACCTATTCGTCGTACGCATCCTCCTCGTACTCGTCCACCTTGGAGCGGGTGCGGCGATGCTTCTTCCGACCCTTCCGCAGCTCGCGACTCTTGGGGTCCTCGTAGCGCTCATCCTCCTGTCGAAATTGCTTTCCTGTGCCGACCTCGGTCCGCCCGAGCTCCTGGCGCTCCAGTCGGCGGAAGATCCCCTTGAGGGGTATGGAGACGTCATCCAGCGCGACGATGTCGTCGGAGCCGGCCTTGTCGCCGATCTGAACCTTCGATCCATTGACGGTGACGCGCCCCTGACGGATGTAATCCTCGGCCTCGCGTCGGGTGTAGTCGTAGTATTCAGCAATAATGCGACTTACTCGTACTTCCATGATGAAGCAAAATGATTAGAAAGTATTTCCAATGATTAACAATAGATTAGTGTGCAAAAGTACTCTTTATTCCGATTAAAACAAGCGTCTTTTTTCTCGCAGCAGTGGGCAAAAGCATTGGAGCTCTGCCGGGGATTACCGTGTGGTGTGTGGTTGGTAATTGTCAAGAGGAGAGGGTGTGCAGAAATGATCCTCCGGCACACCCAATTAGTCTCCTCCGTTAGGTGGTAGAAATGCCCCGGACAATCCCATCCCCGGGAGTGACGCATTTGAAATTTTGTGAACCAATCGGTCATCCTGCCATTTTGCCCAAGGGAACCGGCTCTTAATGTTGGAGGATCTCTTCGGGTCAATGATACACCCCATCAGACTTGTCCCCATACGTCCATGAGCACAATCATCCGACTTGGCATGCACAATTTTCTTCTTGCCGAAGGGCTTGAAAAGCCCGTCCGTCTCAAGCTCCCTCTGGGTGTACGTACTTACTCCTCTGCTCATCTTTGTGCTACTGAGCGTACAGCTCAATTTGTCGCAGGGTTTCATACCCGGACACTCTTGTTTTTGCCTACCTTTGCGGTCTGAAATAGAGTTTAATTTTGACAGTATTGGTAAATACCCACCCATGAGACAACTCATCTACTCTCTGTCCCTCTTGGCGATCTCTCAGACCGCCCTTGCCGTAACCCCTATCGATCGAGACGAGGTGCCTATAGACAGCCTCGAGACGCGGCAGCTGGAGGAGGTGCAGGTCTATGCGCAGACCCCTTTGGTAAAGGAGGCAAATGAGCTCTGGCGTGTGCCGGGCGGTGTCACGATGATCACACCGACGGTGATGCGGGAGTTTCACCTGCAGAATATGACCGACCTGACGGCACTGGTGCCGGGACTCTATATCCCGGACTACGGCTCGGGATACAATGCCCCGATCTACTACAGAGGGATCGGCTCTCGTAGTGGCTCCTCCGCTGCCTCCCTCTACATCGATGGTGTGCCGACGCTCACTCAGACGCTGAAGAAGGATATCCTCGATGCCGCCTCTATCCGCGTCATGTCTGCCAGCCAGAGCTCCACCTATGGGCGCAACTCGATGGCCGGCAACATCCACGTGCGGACGGTCAGCCCCTTTGAGAAGCAGGGGCTGGAGGTGCTGCTCCGTGGGGGGAGCTATATGACCGGACGGGGACAGGCAATCTACCGCACACTGCTCTCGCCGGAGTGGGGACTGACGGCGGGCGGATATGTCCGGTATCTCGGCGGCTACTACACCAATCAGTACGATGGGAAGAAGTCCGACCGCTCCCTCACCGGCGGCGGGACCATTCGTGGTGAGTGGCGAAGGGGACCTCATACACTGATCCTCTCAGCTAATGCCGACGGGGTGGATCAGGGCGCTTTCCCCTACGCCCCTAAGGATCCCGAGACGGGTAAGGTGATGACACCTAACATCAATCGCCCCGGGACGTACAAGCGCTTCTCCACCCAGGAGCGACTCAGCTACACCTATGTCGGAGACGAGGCGGACCTCCACCTCACCGGAGGCGTGGAGTACCTCTACGGCAAGATCCATATGGATCAGGACTACAGCCCGGCGGATGTTTTCTCGGTCAACCAGCGGGAGAAGCAGCTTGCCACGACGCTGGAGCTGGCACTGAAGTCAAATGGGGAGAGCCGCTTCCACTGGACCACTGGACTCTCAGCCTTTTACCTCTACTCGGACCACCTCTCCCCGGTGGAGATCTATCCTGACGGACTGCAGAAGCTGGTGCAGCCCCAGCTCAATCGCGCCATGGCGATGATGGCGAAGAGGGGGATCAAGATGCCTGGTAAGCTGCTCGCTGATACGGAGATGGCGCTGAATAATAATCAGTCTTGGAAGAAGAACTGCGGTGTGGCCGCTTACGTGGAGGGGAGCATCGCCGACTTCGTCATCCCTCGCCTTACGCTGACAGCCGGGCTGCGGGTTGATCTCGAGCATCAGGGCTTTGACTACGACAGTGACTTCGCCTCGAAGGTCATCATGGAGATGAACCGCGGGGGCAAGGTGATTCGCATGCCTCTGCCGATCGGTGGGCGCGTGAAGGATCGTGGCACCCAGACCTTCCTCGTCGCCCTGCCTAAGCTGGCATTGAGCTACGAGCTGACCGATGATTTCAATGCCTTCGTCACT
Organism: uncultured Porphyromonas sp.; assembly: GCA_947253195.1. GTDB lineage: Bacteria > Bacteroidota > Bacteroidia > Bacteroidales > Porphyromonadaceae > Porphyromonas_A. Next base: position 4,323 of record CAMXXM010000019.1, on the reverse strand, counting down.
GTCTCCCGCGGGTACAAGACGGGAGGATACAGCGATCAGGTGATGACGCAGACGGCTGTGCAGGCCGCCTTTGCCGGCCTGATGCCGAAGCCGGGAGCCAAGCCGGGACGCCCCGCCCCGATCGATGTGGCCAATCTGCCGATCGTCCCATCTGACCCCAAGGCTGCCGCCTACGAGCCGGAGTATGGGATCAATTACGAGGTGGGCTTCCGCACTCGGCTCTTCGACAACCGCCTCCTCCTGACTACCACTGTCTTTGACACCCGGATCTCCAATCAGCAGATCACCCGCTTCGTCACCACCAGCGCAGGCCGGTATGTGGACAATGCGGGACGCAGTCGCAGCACCGGCGTGGAGGTGACCGCCGCATGGCAGATCCTCCCGGGCCTGCGCGCCTCCGCCTCCTACGGATACGCCGACTCAAGATTTGAGGTCTGGCATGCGAGCGTGACGACCCCCACCGGTGAGAAAAAGAAGGTAGATATGGCAGGCAATCTTGTTCCCTATATGCCACAGAATACTGCCTCCGCACTCCTGAGCTACCACAAGGGACTTGATCACAGGGTCCTCAAGGCGGTACACGCCTCCGTGGAGTACAGCGGTGTCGGACCGATCTACCGTGATCCGGAGAATACGGTCCGGGAGGACTTCTACTCCCTCCTCGGGGCGCGCGCCGGGGTCCGGCTCGGTCTCGTCGACGTCACCCTCTGGGGGCGCAACCTGCTCAATACGGAGTACCACCCCTTCTACTTCAGCTTCTTCGGTCAGGATCTCTTCCAGAAGGGCGCTCCGCTCACCTTCGGAGTCGACCTTGCGATACGGCTCTGAGCTGCAGGGCGGGAGGGATTAAACCATTGGCTCACAATTTGATCCAAGAAGTAGATAGAGAGTGGGCGGTATGGAGCGAAGTATCATACTTTTTCGTACCTTGCGGATGGGATCCAGTATCCCATGACACTCTTGTCCACAGAAGAGATGGTGAGTATAAACTTATTAGACTAACGACGCGATATGAAAGCTTTACATCGGATACTAACTGCCGCGCTAATGCTGGCGGCAGTCTCTGTGGGATATGTCGGACAAGCGCAGGACGATGCGTACCTGACCCCCTCTAAGGCTCGGGTGGCACGTCAGCAGGCTAAGAAGGCATACGCCCGCGAGATGGCTCTGGAGAGACAGCGCCAGGCTAAGCGCGACTCCATACGCGATGCTCAACTGCAGGCCCGGGATCGGGCTACAGACTGGTATAACCGCCGTGACATGAGGGTCACGGTTGAGGATATGGAGCGTAATCTGGACAACCTGGATACGCCTCGCAATGGCGGCAAGTACGCTGCCCGGATGAGACGCTTCAATGGTGAGGATGATGGTCGCATCGTCCTTGATGACGTGCAGAAGGTGTATGTCATGGATGACTATGAGTACGACCCGTGGTCCCGGAGCTACTACGGTAGGGGATGGGATCGCAACAATAGCGTCTACATCACCATCAATACCGACCCCTGGTACGGTGGCTATAGAGGCTACGGCTGGGGTGGCGCGTACTCCTCCTACTACTATCCTTGGTATGGCGGTGCCTACGGTCGTGGATACTACGATCCGTGGTACGCCGGCCGCTGGTCTTACCCCGGGTGGTATGACCCTTGGTATGATCCGTGGTACTCCCCTTGGGGTGGCTACTATAGCTTTGGCTACACGTGGTCGAGACCTTACTATCGCTACTATCCCTACGACTACTATGGCGGTGGTTACTGGGGAGGTTACTACGATGGCTGGTACAGCCGGGACTTCTCCTCTCGCTACACGCCCGGTGCACGTCGCACGGAGAACTACTACGCCCGTCACGCCGCCACCTACGGCCGCGCTCTCGGTCAGGGCAATGTGTCCCGCTGGAGCAATGGCGGCAATGGGGTAAGCTATACCCGCTCCAATAACTCCCGCTACGTCAATGGCGGTCGCCGTCCCACCATCGGTACCACTCGGGCGAATACCTACAGCAATAGGGAAAATTACTCGACCAACCGGACCACCTCTCGGTGGAATAGCGGCTCAAGTAACAGCGGCTACAACACGACACGTAGCACCTACAGCACGCCGTCCCGCTCCTATACGCCGTCTCGCTCTACCACGACGACGACCACAACGACCACGACGCGCAATAATGGCACCGGAGGCGGTCGCCGCTAATCATCGGGGGACCTTTCCCCTCTCATCAGCATAGATTATACTACAATGTCACGCAATAAGATAGTTCTTCCCCTCCTGGCGTCATCGCTCCTGCTCGGGGTGAGTGTCGCCATGGCGCAGGCTCCTACCGATGTCTACCGGAATAGTATGCGGGAGACCTACGGTACAGCGCGTGCTCAGGGTATGAGCAATGCCGTCGGGGCCTTGGGCGCTGATCCTACAGCGGTCTCCGTCAACCCTGCCGGCATCGGGCTCTACCGATCGAGCGAGGCGACCTTTGGCTTCAATGTCGGTCACGTCATGAGCTCCACCAACTGGCAGGATAAGGAGGGGTCCGATATGAGCAAGTGGGTCGGTAACCTTGACCACCTCAGCATTATCTTCCCGATCTCCAATCCCTACCTCGTCACGTCTGACTGGAGAGTGGTCATGGGCGCCTCGATGAGCTCCCTCTACGACTACGACCGAGACTACGAGATGAGGTCAGTCAATCCTGAGTACAGCCTCTCGGAGTATATCGCCAATAAGGCGACTCTCGTCGGTGCGCCCTACGCGACCTTGGGAGATATGGCGAGCTCGCCCTACTTCCTCGGCACCATGGCGTACAAGGGAGGCTTTATTGAGTGGAGACCAAATCACGAGGATATGTATGTCCCCGGTACCTTTGCACTCAACAACCCCCTCATCAGCAATGATAAAGATATAAAGTATGCTGAGAGCAATAGGCTCTACCTCAAGCCGGATGCAGGACGACTCAATGTCTCGGAGAAGGGGTCGCGCAAGATGTACGACCTCACCATCGGTGGCAGCTGGGCAGACAAGGTCTACTTCGGAGCCACCCTCCGGACTACATCGTCGACCTACGCACGGTCGTCTATGTATCGGGAGGACTTCCACTACACTTACCCGCCTAAGTATAATGTCGAGGATCAGGTCTACTATACCGAGCTCGGCAATAGCCTGACCGTCTCCGGCGGGACTGTCGGTGCCACCTTTGGTCTGATGGCTACCGTGGGCGACTTCGGTCGTGTAGGCATCTCCTACAATACCCCGCAATTTGGTCGTTACAATGAGGTCTTCTCTACCACGACACAGTGGTACAATAATAATAGGACCAATGACAAGGAAGAGCTGGAGCCGCTCTACACCAATGGCACAGACGACATGACCAACACCTACGACCTTATGCTCCCCGGTGACCTGACCGCCAGTGCGATGGTCTTCCTCGGGGGCTATGGTATGGTGACGTACGACTTCAACTGGCGCGACCTCGGCTCTGCTCGCCTGCAGGGAAGTGACTTCCAGAACGCCAACCAGTTCCTCAAGGAGGACTACGGCAGTCAGATGACCCACCGCGTCGGTCTGGAGATCCGCCCTGTGAGCGGCTTCTACCTGCGTGCCGGCTACAGTTACACCGATGGGGGGCTTAAGTCGGAGGGCATCCGCCCCCGGGAGGGCAACGTCATGGCCTACGACTATATCGCGAGCGGTGCGATCACCGATGCGGTGCTGCGGGACAGCTACCAGAGCATCTCTGCCGGCGTCGGCTGTCGCCTCTTCGGTCGGACCACCCTTGACCTCGCCTACGTAAGGGGCAAGGCAAGCGAGCGGGTCTTTCCCTTCCCCGGTGCGGGTGAGGTGAAGGATCAGTCGGGTCAGGTGGTTGCTCCGGGCATCTCCTCCGAGGGTGCGGCGATGAGTACGGTGACCGATCGGATGGTCGCTTCGCTCACGTTCCGCTTCTGACCCCCTATTTTAGTCCAAGTCGCAAACAAACGCAAAGAGCGCATTACGTGTGGTCCCGGTGACCGGCGTAGTGCGCTCTTTTTTTACCCTAAAAAGAGTTGTAGCCTATGAATCGTGAGAAATATACCCCTGACCTGATCACCGCCCTCGGTCCGGATGAGGTCTTTGTCTTTGGCTCCAATGCCCTCGGCCATCATGGCGGAGGGGCGGCGCTGCAGGCCTTTGAGCGCTTCGGTGCGGAGTGGGGAATGGGTGAGGGACCCTCGGGGAGGACCTACGCCATCCCGACGCTCGATGCTAACCATCACCGGGTCACTGAGGAGCAGCTCGCAGAGAGTCTCGGGCGCTTCGTCGCGTACGTGCGACAGCACCCGCGTATCACCTTTTACC
>CAMXXM010000018.1 GCA_947253195.1 uncultured Porphyromonas sp. | reverse complement strand
GTACTCCGCACCGACGCCACCACCGACACCCCACCAGAAGTTGTGATCCAGCTCATGCCCGTGATGCTCCCGATAGACACGGCGCATCGTGGTGGGGTCAAAGCCTTCGTCCACCTGCTCCACCTCACGCTCTCTCAGCTTGTACCCGAAGTGGGAGCCCGCATCAATGGTAAGCTTAAGGGGACTATTGGCACCACCGATCATAAAGTGGGTCATGATCGGCATATGCACAAAGGAGAGGTTACGCTTATAGGTATACTGCGGATAGTCCTCCGGAGCCTCCGTCCAGCCACGATGCCAGTAATTCAGCTCCACCAGCACACCGGCATAGCTCTCCACATCATACCTCAGTGCCACTCCGCCGCTGTAGCCTAGATAGGGTTTCTGCTGAATGATGGGACGAAAGATGACGGTGGAGAAGCTGACTCCACCGGTCGGACCGATGAGCAGTCTGCCCCATCTCTCCGCCCCAAGCCTCAGAGGAGACAGGGTCAGGAAAGTCAGCAGCAGAGAGAGTGCTAGTCTTTTCATCATCAGAAGCGCGACACGCTATTGTCCTTATTATACCGGACGAGGAAGACCCCTTGATTACTCCTTGTCCCGCTCTTCATCGGTACACTCTTGCCAAAGTCAAGCAGCGACTGCACGCCCTTGTAGGCCGTGTCCGACGCCTCGTTTTTCCCCAGGAAATAGCTCCCCGTATCGTAGCCGAGGACCGAGTATCGTGGGAAAGTATTACCGGTACCGTGGCCAAACCACTTCATATAGTCCGCCGAGAAACGCTGGTAGGCACGATCTCTCGGATAGATGAAAAAGGTGGTAAAGAAGGTTGCCTCAGCTCGGTACATCTGTCTCCCGAGCGAGGAGGCATAGGTCTGCCACTCAGGGTAGCCAAAGGCAGTGACCACGGAGCTATCCCCGAGGTTCTCCTGTGCGCCATCGATGGCACTCAGCACCTGCCGTGCTACAGAGAGAGACGAAGTGGTCGGCACCACGACCACCCTCAGGTGACCTAAGCTCTGTCGCGACACATCCTCACCGCTCATAAAGTCTGAGGAGGAGCACTCCGAGTAGGAGCTACCGGCAAGACGCAGTCTATTCTGGAGAGCTAGTACGAAAGGACTCTCCTCCTCGCCCGATATAGGTCGGACAAAGAGTACATGGTACGAGCCATAGGTCTGCATAAAGCGCTCCGCAGCCTGATCATACAGCAGGTCCGCTGGGGTATTGACTTGGTAGACACGACCGGAGAGCGACGAGGCTACGTCCTTAGAGGAGAAGGGGATCACATAAGCAGCCTGCTTATAGTGAGCCAACTCGCTCAGCTGGCGGATCGAGGAGACCGAGACGCCACCGATGATCAGGTCGACGTCTGGAAGGTTGCTGATCGCCACCTTAGTGGACGGCAGCTCCACATCATCACAACTGTAGACATACAGGTTGATGTCCCGACCCTCCCGCTTGGCCTCCAGCACGCTCATCAGGAATCCCTCGTAGTAGTCCGCAAAGCGTCTCTCCCTATCAAGCCTGAAGGGGAGAGCCAGCACTACATCCATTGTCCCTGACCCGGTGGTCGGACGAGTGGCAACGACACCCCTGGCAGCCAGATTATTTGGGATACTGCCATCCGGCAGGAAGACCGACTCTCCGGCTCTCAGCCCACGCTCCAGCACCTGAGGATTGTACTTGTAGAAGTCCTCCTCGCTCCAGGCGGTACCCTTGACGAGCGAGTAGACGGTAGCTCCTCCGGAGACTGTCTCCAGTCGGATACCATTGAGGCTGTCCGCAGCCGCCGGTACGACACGCTTGGCATCAGGTGACGAAGGGGATGCCGAGGAGCAGGCAGGCAGCTTGATGATCATGCCTACCGCAATGTCGTCAGGAGACTTGAGGAACTTATTGAGAGCCATCAGCTCCCTCACCGTGGTGCCTGTACGGCGTGCTATACTGTAGAGGGTATCCCCCTTCTTGATCGCATAGAACTCCTCTTCCGACGAAGCAGCCGTAGATACGCTTGCAGGTAAGACCAACCGCTCTCCGACACGTATGCCCTGACGGGCAGAGGGATTGAGCTTATAGAGATCAGCCACGGTGACGCCATACTGCTTACCTATCCGATATAGGGTCTCTCCGGACCGGACCACATGGACACGAGTCGTCGTCTGCGCCGACCCACTGACAGAGACGAGCAGCACCAGACACATCCACAGGATGGTCTGTCGCACTCGGCTTCCCTCAATACTTCGCTTCATCTTGGATACAATACTACTATTAGGATAGGTACACAGCGCATAGGCACCTCTCTTCGGTGATGGCACAAAGGTAATGAATTGCCCCCTTTCTGCCATAATTCTAATACCGGGATTGAGTGGTGACGCATTTGAGTTGTACAGAAGCCACTCAACTCATTCTGAAGAATAGGAAACGAAGCACCCGCAAGGGTGTCGCACCATCAAGCCTTCCCACCGAGTGCGTCACCCCTACCCAAGCAGCCCACTCCGAATGGAAATCTCTAATACCGATATTAGTGAAGTCTAATACCGATATTAGTGACGCCTAATACCGATATTAGTGACGCCTAATACCGATATTAGACTTCACTAATATCGGTATTAGATCGAGCACCTATCCACCGAGCATTGGACACCTCTCCCTTATGGACTCCTCTGCAAAGGCAATAGATGATAGATGAGGAAGTAGTTAGAGCCTAAGGAAACTTTTGTCACCACCCATCCCACCAATCCCACCTCCTCCGGTTCCTCCTCCCAGCACATCAAAATGCGAATTAGCCGTAACTCCTATACCAGGATTAGTCCGAAGAGAGGACACAGACGAATATTGGTACCTTTGTATACAGATCCCATAGGGGTTCTTTTACTTCGACACCAATTCAATAGACAAACCATGAGACGTTCTCCACGACTGATCTTAGCCACACTCGCTCTCATCCTGAACCTTCCCTCTCAGGCTCAGACGGTCACACGATGCGAGCCGACAGGTCCATCCACGATCACTATAACGATGGATAATGGGCAGGCGAGGGTGCTGGACTTCTACAGCGAGCATATCGTCAGGATCTATCAGGACCCCAAGGGCAGACCGCTCCGCGATCCTCTCTCGGAGCCACCGGCGGCGATATTGGTTAGTCACCCGAGGAGCGCCACTCCCTTCCGGATCTCCATTGGCACAGACCGATCGGGCAATCCGGTGGTCTCCACCGATGCAATCTCCATCACCACGGGGCTGAGGACCGGTCTTATGAGCGTGACCGATATGCGAAGTGGCAAGGGTGTTGTCAGAGAGTTGAGAGCTCCGATTTTTAAGGATGCGTCAAGCACACTCTTCCTCTCCATGGGAGAGCACGAATACTTCTATGGGGGAGGTGTGCAAAATGGTCGATTCTCTCACCGTGGACAGTCTATTGCCATTGAGAACACCAATAACTGGGTCGATGGAGGAGTAGCTTCCCCTACCCCATTCTACTGGAGTACCGCCGGCTATGGGATCCTGGCATACACCTTTCGCCCCGGGAGGTACGACTTTGGCGAGGAGACCAAGGATCAGGTTGCCCTACAGCACAGCCAGGACTACCTGGATCTCTTCCTTATGGTGAGCGACACGCCTGATAAGCTTATCTCAGACTACTATACCCTGACAGGGAGACCGGCATTGGTGCCAAAGTTTGGCTACCTCGAGGGTCACCTCAATGCCTACAACCGCGACTACTGGCTGGAGACCTCAGAGCCGGGTAAGGGGATCCTCATGGAGAATGGGAAGTACTATGTAGAGAGCCAAAAGGATAATGGCGGCATTAAGGAGTCGCTCAATGGGGAGCGGGACAACTACCTCTTCTCCGCCCGCGCGGTGATCGACCGCTACGCCCGGCACGATATGCCACTCGGCTGGGTGCTGCCTAATGACGGCTACGGAGCCGGCTATGGGCAGGAGGACTCACTGGACGGAAACATCGAGAACCTCAGACAATATGGCGCATACGCTCACAAGCATGGTGTAGAGATCGGACTTTGGACTCAGAGCGACCTCCATCCGGTCGAGGGCATAGAGCCACTACTGCAGAGGGACCTAAATAAAGAAGTAGGGACTGCAGACGTGAGGGTACTCAAGACCGACGTGGCGTGGGTCGGAGCAGGCTATTCCTTTGGTCTCAATGGGATTGCCGATGCCGCCGAGATCATGATCCGTGAGAGCAGAGGATCTCGCCCATTCATCATCACCCTGGATGGATGGGCAGGGACACAGCGCTACGGCACGGTCTGGTCGGGTGATCAGACCGGTGGCGACTGGGAGTACATACGCTTCCACATACCGACCTACATCGGCAGCGGTCTCTCGGGGATGCCCTTCATCAGCTCCGATATGGATGGGATCTTCGGCGGAGGCAACCTCCCGGTGAATGTCCGAGACTATCAGTGGAAGGCTTTCACGCCCATTCAGCTCAATATGGATGGCTGGGGGACCAACCCTAAGTACCCTATGGCACTGGGGGAGCCGGCCACCTCGATCAACCGATCTTACCTGAAGCTCAAGTCTGCCCTCCTGCCGTATATGTATAGCTGTGCGTATGAGACACTGAATGGGACACCGCTGATGCGTCCGATGTTTTACGAGGAAGCGTCACCCTATACTCTGGGGAGTGCGACGAAGTACCAGTTCCTCCTCGGGCCGAGTCTACTCATCGCACCTATATATAAGGAGACGGCTACTGACAAGGAGGGAAATGATCTCAGGCACGGCATCTATCTGCCGGTCGGTCTCTGGTATGATCTCTTCACAGGCGAGCCCTACGAGGGCGGACGGGTAATCAATTGCTTCGATGCCCCACTCTGGAAGCTCCCCGTCTTCGTCAAGGCCGGCGCCATACTCCCATACACCCATCCATTCAATCAGATAAGCAAGGCCCAAAAGGACTTCCGGGGCTATGCGCTCTATGGAGGAGCGGACGGCTCTTTCTCTGAATACGATGACGATGGGCGCACGGTAGCCTATACGGAGGGAGCCTCCGTCCTTACGCCCCTGACTCTCGAGATGAGCGGGGATCGGCTCACCTTTGACATAGGCTGTACGAAGGGAGGTTATAAGGGCTTCGAGCCCCTCAAGTCGACAGAAATCAGGCTGAGTGTCTCACAGAAGCCCACTGCCATATCTGCCTCTGTGAGTGGCCGACAGATACTCCTGCGAGAGGTGACCGATCGAGAGGATTACGAGGAAGCCAAGGGAGGGGTATTCCTCTACGACGAGTCACCGGAGCTCAATCGCTACAGCACCAAGGGATCCGAAGCGTCGCAGCTTAGCGTCAAGGGCAATCCTATAGTGCTGATCAAGCTGGATAAGGTCGATACCACCTCGGAGCCGATTCGGATAGCCGTTGATGGCTATGCACTCAACCTGCCAAACCACTTTTACCGCCATAAGGGTCGGCTTCAGGCGCCCAAGCTGTCACCAGAGGAGAGTATGGTCGATGCCTATTCCCTGACCCCTCACTGGAGCGCCGTGGAGGGGGCAGACTTCTATGAGATCGAGCTGGGATCGGTGCTTTACTCGACGATCCTTGGGGAGCACTTCACCCTTGAGGAGCTGGAGCCGGAGACAGAGTATACCCTGCGACTGAGAGCCGTCAATAGCGACGGCGCATCGGACTGGTCCCTGCTCCCCCTCCGGACAGCCAAGGATCCGTACGAGAATGCGATCAAGGACATCGTCGCCACCACCTCCGTCACCAACCAGTCCGGTCAGGGCGTATCCAAGCTCTTCGACGGAGACAAGTCCACCACCTGGCATACCGAGTGGAGCAAGGAGGCGACCCCCTTTGACCTAACCATTGACCTCAGAGGGGTCGCCCGGCTTGACTCCATGGAGTACTACCCACGACCAGATGCGGGCAATGGCACACTTCTCAAGGGGACCATCGCCTACTCTGAGGATCGGAAGAGCTGGTCCGCAGAGCAGCCCTTCAGCTGGAGTCAAGACGGGTCGATGAAGACCTTTACTTTCGCTGAAAAGCCGGAGGCGCGCTACCTCCGCCTCCATATCACTGAGAGCGTCGGTAAATATGGCTCAGGACAGGAGCTGTACGTCTACAAAGAGCCGGGAAGTACCCTGCGACTACAGGGCGACATCAATCGCGATGGAAGGATAGACGAGAACGACTTTACCTCCTATACGAACTATGTAGGTCTGAGGACAAAGGATGCCGACTTTGGCTACATCTCGATCGGGGACATCAATAAAAATGGTCTGATCGATGCTTACGACATCTCCACCGTAGGGACGGTCCTCGATGGCGGGGTCTACCCGTCAAGCAAGGTGGTAAGCGGACGCGTGACCCTCTCGACAGACCGGACCACCTTTGCCGAGGGTGAGGAGATCAAAATCCTCGTCACCGGAAGCGATCTGAAGCAGGTCAATGCGCTTAGCCTTGCCCTACCGTACGATGCGACCCTTGTCCGCTATGTTGGCATGCGGCTCATCGGGATGAAGGATCTGGTAAACCTCACCTACGACCGACTTCACAGCGATGGGTCCAAGGAGCTCCTCCCCACCTTCGTCAATAGAGGGAATAACTTCCTCCTCGAGGATGGTGAGCTCTTTGAGATCACCTTCCGCGCTCTGAAGCCCGGCAGCTGGACGCCCAAGGTCGTGGACGGACTGCTGGTTGACCGAAATCTCAATAGCATCGATCCACTCTCAAAATAAAGAAGAGTGACTGAGGATATACTGCAATATTGCTGGAGCAACCGGCTCTTCGATGACCTCACCGTGCGGGGTCAGCAGGTTGAGGTGGAGAGTGTCGGAGTGCAAAATAGCTCCGATGGGCCTGACTTCAACATGGCACGTATTCGCTTAGGGAAGATCCTATGGGTAGGCAGCGTAGAGCTGCACCTGCGCGCCTCCGACTGGTACGCCCACGGTCACGACACCGACCCACACTACACCGACCTCATACTCCACGTTGTCCTGGAAGACGACAGAGAGGTGTACGACCAGAGAGGCGAGAGAGTGCCCTGCGGGGTGCTTCGCCTCAGCAAGGAGTCGGTAGACCGGATGACAGAGCTACAGGTGAGTGGGCGCTCCCTCCGCTGCACACCTGAGATCACCGAGATCAGCATCGATGAGATCAGGAGCTGCTTCCGCCCACTCATCCATGAGCGGATGCACAATAGGGTGGAGCGAATGGCAGCAGGCCCGGTCGATGAGGGCGGGGTCAATGCCTTCCTCTTCCGCTCTATCATGCGCTACCTCGGCTGCCACCGCAACAACGACCCTATGGAGGAGACCGCCCGAAGCATCCCCTACAGAGCCCTCAAGCGCCACGCCTCCGACCCTACGGCCGTGGAGGCGATACTGATCGGACAGGCGGGACTTCTCCAGACCACCGCCCCACGAGATGAGTACGAGGCACAGCTGACCGAGGAGTATCTCTTCTACCGCTCAGCCTTTGACCTCACACCGATCGAGGGGGGAAAGTTTCGCAAGCTAAGGCTACGCCCTGCCGCCTACCCCGCACGGATGCTCTCCGTAGCAGCTCAGATCTTCCACCACGAGGATGAGCTGATGGGGGCTGTCACCACGAGGGACTGGGAGAGGCTTGATCACCTGCTACGGGTGGAGCCCTCACCCTACTGGCAGTCTCACCTTGACTTTGGTCAACCGTCTGCCCGCAAGATAGGGGCAATAGGCGACAGCCTGATACGGATCTTGATGATCAACGCCATCATCCCCACTGTCTATTACTATGCTGAGTGGGGCGGCTCACACGCGGGCAAGGAGGCCGCACTCGACCGGCTGCGGGAGCTCCCTCCCGAGCGCAATAGCTACATCGATCTCTTCAGCCGGTATGGCATCACGGCGACCAACGCCCTCGACACCCAGTGTATGCTGGAGCTCTACACCAACCACTGCATCCCCTACCACTGCCTCAGCTGCCCGATGGCGGTTCGGCTCTTCGAGATGCTCCGCACACTGCCACAGAGCGGTCAATCTACATAGATCTGACAAGCAAAGCGACCCCACCGCATCTGCAGTAGGGTCGCCTCGTCAGTTGTCCTATAAGGACTCGAACCTTAAATTCAAGAGCCAGAATCTTGCGTGTTGCCAATTACACCATAGGACATTGTGTCTCTTTGACGTTGCAAAGGTAAGACTAATTACCGACTTAGCCAATAGCTGTAAGCAAATATTTTCGCAATGGTTGCCACAAGCCTCTCCGCATTGATCGGTATGAACGGGAGGTGAAGAAGTGGGTCGCTCTATGCATAGGTCAACAATGCCTCAGCCCTTGGGATTGGAGGAGGACAGAGTGAGCGAAAAGTGGTAAATTTGACCCACTAATAGGTCTTCATCGTAAGAGCTTATGAATTAGAATGGACTTATCCGCCTCAAGCACGGATACTTGATATACTCATCGTTATGTCACAAGGCTTCAAAAAGTTTATCACCTGGCTCTGGATCATCTTCGCTGCCGGAGTCGTAGCCGTGATACTCCTCTTTTTCCTGATCTCTAAGGGGATCATCGGCTATATGCCCCCGATTGAGGATCTGCAAAATCCGATCGACCGCTACGCCTCACAGGTGATCAGTCAGGATGGTCAGGTGCTGGGGACCTTTGCCCTGCAGGATAATAACCGAGTCCATACGGACTACAACGACCTCGCACCCTCGCTCGTCCATGCGCTGATCGCTACTGAGGACAAGCGATTTACCGATCACAGTGGCATCGATATGATGGGCGTGCTGAGAGCCTTCTTCCGCACCATTATCATGGGCGACAAGGACTCCGGCGGTGGTAGTACGATCACCCAGCAGCTCGCAAAGCAGCTCTACTCCCCACAGGCTGACAATATCATAGAGAGGGCGCTGCAGAAGCCGATCGAGTGGGTCATAGCGGTGGAGCTGGAGCGACGCTACTCCAAGGAGGAGATCATCAGCCTGTACCTTAATCAATTTGACTTCCTCTACAATGCCATCGGGATTGAGCAGGCCTCACTCACCTACTTCAGCAAGCTCCCCAAGGATCTGAAGGTGGAGGAGTCGGCTCTCCTCGTAGCTATGGTCAAGAATCCCTCCTTCTATAACCCCCGTCGCCATGAGGAGCGCGCTCTCACTCGGCGCAACCTGGTGATGGACCGAATGGTCGAGAAGGGCTTCCTCACCAAAGAGGAGGCTTCCAAGCACAAGGAGATCCCGATCAAGCTGGTCTTCAATCGCCGCACCCACAACAACGGAGCTGCACCCTACTTCAGGGAGTACATCCGTCAGATCATGACGGCAAAGGAGCCACGCCGGAGCGACTATCCGGACTGGCAGAGGGATCAGTACAGCCGAGACTCCGTCGCCTGGCTCAATAATCCGCTCTATGGTTGGTGTGCTAAGAATAAGAAGGAGGACGGCTCCAACTACGACATCTACACGGACGGGCTCAAGATCTACACCGGGATCAACACCCGGATGCAGGAGCACGCCGAGGCTGCAATGATCGAGCACCTCGCCTCCACCCTTCAGCCCGCCTTTGATCGGGAGAAATCAGGTCGCGCCAATGCGCCCTTCTCCAATAGCATCACGCCCCAGGAGCGAGACAAGATCATTGACCGAGCAGTCCGCCAGAGTGGACGCTACTTCACTATGCGAGCAGCCGGGGTACCCGAGGAGGAGATCATCGCCTCCTTTGACAAGCCCACCGAGATGCAGGTATTTGCCTACGAACGGAGCGGAGACAGCTACATCACCACCCTGCGCGATACGGTGCTGACCCCAAGGGACTCAATCATCTATGCCAAGACCTTCCTACGATCCGGCTTTATGGCGATGGATAGCGAGACGGGAGAGGTACGCGCCTACGTCGGCGGACCGGACTTCCTCACCTTTAAGTACGATATGGTGACGCAGGGTCGTCGACAGGTGGGGTCGGTCATCAAGCCCTACCTCTACTCTATGGCCATGAATGAGGGCTTTACCCCTTGCGATCAGGTGCTCCACGTACAGCCCGCCCTCCGCAACCCCGATGGGTCGATATGGACACCGCGCAACACCGGCTCATCTATGATCGGTGAACTGGTCTCCATCGCCTGGGGACTGAAGCAGTCGGATAACTGGGTCACCGCCTGGCTCATGGGCCAGCTCTCAAGTGACGGCTACTCAACTAACTTCGTCAATTACCTCCACAGTATGGGCGTGACCGGTACCATTGAGCCTACTCTCGCCCTCTGCCTCGGCTCCTGCGACATATCTGTCGAGGAGATGGTGGGAGCCTTCACCACTTTTAGCCAAAAGGGGATGCGACAAGAGCCCCTCTACGTCACCAAGATCGTGGATAAGTACGGGAATGTGGTGGCCAACTTCACCTCCAAGGTCCACGAGGTCCTCCCTGAGGATGCCGCCTACAAGACGCTCTATATGATGCGTGAGGTGATGAATGGCGGTACCGGTAGCAGGATGCGCTTCCGCTACGGTATTGATGCCGATATGGGAGGGAAGACCGGCACGACGCAAAATCAGTCTGACGGATGGTTTATGTGCTTTACTCCTAAGCTCAGCACCGGCTGCTGGGTGGGCGGTGAGGACCGATCGATCCACTTCGACGGTATGCGTATGGGTCAGGGCGCAAGCCTGGCACTACCGGTGGTGGCGAGGTTTTTCCAGAAGATCTACGGAGACAAGGAGTTGCAGAAGGACACCTCCCTCGGCATTGATCCCGGGCTGAAATTTACCTTCCCCAAGGGCTTTGAGCCATGTCGCAGAGACGATGCTGCCGGTGTCGCGTACGACAGAGAGGATGTCACAGAGCCACACCACCAGCAGGCCCCCAAGGAGATCGACGACCTCTTCTCCTAATCGGTAGAGGACAGTACCAAAAAGTCGGATCCCACACCTGATCAAGTGCGAGATCCGACTTTTTTCGGATCAGTAGGGTACCCTATTACTTAAGGCTGCCCACCATATCCTCCGGGCGAACCCACCGGTCAAACTCCTCGGCAGTGAGGAAGCCGGACTTCACAGCCTCCTCGCGGAGAGTGGTCCCGTTGTGGAATGCAGCCTTGGAGATCTTGGCCGCCTTCTCATACCCGATGTGGGTATTGAGTGCCGTGACCAGCATCAGAGAGTTATTGAGCAGGGTATTGATGCGCTCCCTATTTGGCTCAATGCCGGCAACGCAGTGCTCCTCCAGCGAGAGGCAGGCATCGCCGAGCAGCTGAGCGGACTGGAGGAAGTTGGCAGCCATGACCGGCTTAAAGACATTCAGCTCGTAGTTACCACTTGCACCGGCCATCGTGATCGTGGTCTGATTGCCAAAGACCTGCACGCAGACCATCGTCATCGCCTCACACTGGGTAGGATTGACCTTACCGGGCATGATCGAGGAGCCCGGCTCATTCTCCGGTAGGTGGATCTCACCGATGCCGCAGCGGGGACCGGAGCCGAGGAGACGGATGTCATTGGCGATCTTAAAGAGAGAGGCCGCAAGACCATTGAGTGCCCCATGAGCCGCCACCACGGCGTCATGAGCGGCAAGTGACTCAAACTTATTGGGCGCCGTCACAAAGGGCTCCCCGGTAAAGTCTGCGATGTACTTGGCCACCAGCTCGGCGTAGCCCTTGGGCGTATTGAGTCCGGTGCCGACGGCCGTCCCGCCAAGCGCCAGCTCAGCGAGGTGCGGCAGGGTCGCCTCGATCGCTCTAACTGCATAGCCCAGCTGTGCAGCGTAGCCGGAGAACTCCTGTCCAAGCGTCAGGGGGGTAGCATCCTGCAGGTGGGTCCGCCCGATCTTGACGATGTCCTTGAAGTCCTCAGCCTTCTTCTCCAAGCTCTTCTGGAGCTTCTTCACCGCCGGGAGAGTATGCTGTACCACCTTGGTGTAGGCAGCGATGCTCATCGCGGTGGGGAAGGTGTCGTTGCTGGACTGAGACTTATTGACATCGTCATTGGGGTGTATCAGGCTCGGCTCGCCCAGCTTGCCACCATTGAGGACGTGGCAGCGATTGGCAACCACCTCATTGACATTCATATTGGACTGCGTGCCGCTACCGGTCTGCCAGATGACGAGAGGGAACTGACCATCCAGCTTTCCCTCGATGATCTCGTCGCACGCCTGAGCGATGAGATCACGCT
>CAMXXM010000017.1 GCA_947253195.1 uncultured Porphyromonas sp. | reverse complement strand
GCGTAGTCCTCCTCGGTCTGGTTTTGGAATACCCTTCCCTTGGCATCGGCGTAGAGCTCCAGCTTGTGGTCGTACCGATCAAGGTGGTCGGGCGTGATATTCATCAGCACGGCGGCGTGCAGGTGGGTGTCGTACATATGGTCAAGCTGGAAGCTGGAGAGCTCCATAACGTAGACCTTGTGCGGGTCGCGGACGAGGCACTGGGCGAGGGAGAGACCGATATTGCCACACGCCACCGCATCGATGCCGCACGCCTGCAGGAGGTGAGCGGTGAGGGTGGTGGTGGTGGTCTTGCCATTTGACCCCGTGATGCCTATGAGGGTGCTACCCTGGGCAACATGCCGGGCGGCAAACTCGATCTCTGAGACGATCGGCACGCCGGCCTCGATACAGCGCTGCACGACGGCGGCACTGTCGGGGATACCGGGGCTCTTGATCACCCTCGTGGCGCGCTCGAGCTCGGGGAGGGAGTGTCCCCGCTCCTCGATCCGAATCCCATGCTGGAGCAGCAGGTCGCGGGTGGCATCGCGGAGGGTATTGCTATCGGAGAGGAGGACCCTGTGCCCCAGTCGCTTCGCTAGGAGGGCGGCCCACATGCCACTCTCGCCCCCTCCCAGGACAATGGTGTATTCCATACTATATTATCTGAACTTAAGTGTCGCTATCGTCAGCACCGCCAGCAGGATGCCTATGAGCCAAAAGCGGGTGGTGATCTTCGCCTCCGGGATCGGTCGGTAGGGTCGCTGCAGGAGGGCGTCTATGCTGCCGTCACCGGGCTTCTGGTAGTGGTGGTGGAGGGGGGTCATCTTGAAGACCCTCTTCCCCACGCCAGTGCGTCGCTTGGTGTATCGGAAGTAGGTGGTCTGGATGATCACCGAGAGCGTCTCTACAAGGAAGACACCGCAGAGGATCGGCAGGAGCAGCTCCTTGCGGATCACGATGGCAAAGATGGCGATGATACCGCCCAGCGTCAGGCTCCCGGTGTCGCCCATGAAGATCTGTGCGGGGAACGAATTGAACCATAGGAAGCCCGCCGTCGCACCTATGAAGGCGGCAGCAAAGACGACCAGCTCCTCCGCTCCTGGGATGAACATGACGTTGAAGTAAGCTGCCATCCCAATATGGGAAGAGATGTAGGCGAGGATCCCCAGCACCACACCGATGATCGCTGATGAGCCGGTGCAGAGACCGTCGAGCCCGTCGGTGAGGTTGGCGCCATTGGAGACCGCCATCACGATGAAGACGAAGAGCAGGCAGACGAAGACGATGGTGAAGAGCTCACTATTCTGCCCTATACCGAGCCACGGTGCGATGGCTGAGTAGTCGAGGTTGTGCCCCTTGACGAAGGGGATGGTGCTCTGGAGGGACTGCGTCTCTACGGTGGCAAATTGGGTCACCACCCTACCCTCCTCCAGCACCCGACGGGCATTCTCCTTGATCACCACCGCCGGGGAGGTGAGGAAGACGAGTGCCACAAGCACGCCGAGACCCATCTGGGCGATGAGCTTGTAACGCCCGGCGAGACCCTCCTTATTTTTCTTGAAGACCTTGATGTAGTCATCTGCAAAGCCGAGCCCACCGAGCCATAGCGTGGCAATGATCATCAGGATGATGTAGATATTGTCAAGCCGGCAGAAGAGCAGCGTCGGGATCAGGATGGCCGCAAGGATGATCAGCCCGCCCATCGTGGGGGTGCCCTTCTTGGAGAGCATGCCCTCGATGGTGTAGGGTCGCACGGCATCGCTGATCTGCTTCTCCCTCAGGAGGGTGATGATCTGCCGACCGATGACGATGGAGACGATCAGGCTGACGATGATGGCAAAGGTGGCGCGGGTGCTGACGTAATTGAATACCGCCGACCAGCGGAGGTTTTGCGAGGCGAAGTAGTCGAAGAGGTAGTACAGCATAGTCTACTCGCTCTTTCGCTCCTCGTCCTCAAAGACGCGGTGCACCTCCTCCACGTCGCTGAAGTGGTGCCGTACCCCATTGATCTCCTGGTAGGTCTCGTGTCCCTTGCCGGCGATGAGGATGATGTCTCCCGGCTGAGCCATGGTGCAGGCGGTGCGGATCGCCTCCCGTCGGTCCACGAGACGGAGCGTGGAGGCGAGCTGATCCCGGGAGAGCCCCTCGCAGAGGTCCTCGAGTATCTGCCGTGGATCCTCGTCGCGGGGGTTATCCGACGTGAGGATCAGCAGGTCGGAGTACTTCGCTGCGGTGGCGGCCATGATGGGTCGCTTGCCCTTGTCGCGGTGTCCTCCCGCCCCCACGACGGTGATGACGCGTCCGTGGTGGACTCGCTGCAGGTCGGTGAGCGTGGTAAGGACATTATCCAGCGCATCGGGCGTGTGGGCAAAGTCGACCACCGCATAGTATCCCCGCTTGGAGGCGAGGGTCTGGAAGCGTCCCGTCACCGCGGTGAGGGTGCTGATCTGGCGGAGGGTCTCCTCCTTAGGTGCTCCGAGCAGTCGTGCTGTCCCGTAGACGGCGAGGAGGTTGTAGGCATTGAAGGCTCCGACCAGTCGCACAGAGATCTCCTCTCCGTCGATGATCAGGTCTGTCCCGTCGAGATACTCCTCGAGGAGTCGTCCCTTATAGTCGGCACTCCGCTTGAGAGCGTAGGTGTGGACCTGGGCGCGAGTGTTCTGCACCATCACCATTCCATTCGTCTCATCGAGGTTGGTGAGGGCAAAGGCCTCCTCCGGTAGTTCGTCAAAGAAGATCTGCTTTGCCCGGAGGTAATTGGCGAAGGTCTTGTGGTAGTCGAGGTGATCCCGGGTAAGGTTTGTGAAGACCCCTCCGGAAAAGGTGGTTCCACCGATGCGGTGCTGGTGGATCGCTATCGAGGAGACCTCCATGAAGGCGTAGCTGCAGCCTGCCTCGACCATCTCGTGGAGGTACCTCTGGAGTGTCAGTGCATCGGGTGTGGTGAGGTGGCTCGGTGTCGTCTCATCGTCGATGCGGACGCAGACGGTGGAGATCAATCCCACCCGGTAGCCCAGCTTGCGGAAGAGCTCATAGAGTAGTGTGGCGATGGTGGTCTTGCCATTGGTCCCGGTGACGCCGACGAGGCGGAGCTTGTCGGACGGGTGGTCGTAGAGATTGGCCGCCACATCTCCCAGGATCACGTCGGTGTGCTCGACGCGTATGTAGGCGATCCCGGGGCGATACTCGTCGGGGACGGTCTCACAGATGACCGCTGCGGCACCGCGGTCAAGTGCCTGATCGATGAATCGGTGTCCATCGGTCACCAGACCGCGCAGGGCGACGAAGAGGTCCCCCTTGCCCACGGAGCGTGAGTCGGAGCAGATCTGCCCGATCTCGATGCTGTCCTCCCCGGCGATCAGCTCGTGGGGGACGCCCCGCATGATTTTACTGAGTTTCATTACCTATTGTGAGATAAAGAGATGATTTTATTACTTCGGCTCCCCAAGGGTGAGTCGGATCGCTCCCCTACCCCTCAGAGCCGTGCCGGGGGTGAGTGTCTGGTGGGTGATGTACCCTCCCCGCCCGCTGCAGGTGACCCTCAGCCCGAGGGTCTCGCAGAGGTAGAGGGCGTCAGAGGTGGCCATGCCGACGACGTTGGGCATCGTATTCATCCGTATGCTCAGGTCGCTGAGACGCCGGAGACTATCCTCGGGGAGGTAGCCGACCCAGTCGGCGCTCCCCTTGGGTCGCTTGACCCCCGTTAGGTGAGCCGCCTCCTCCACACCGCTACGTAGTCCTCCGCCCATGACGTGGGTAAAGACGGCTGTCGAGTCGCTCTGCATCTCGCACAGGCGGATCTTTTGTTGGGTGGCGCTCACCTGTACGGCGATATTGCGGATCACCGCACCGGGAGCGGCGGAGATATTGCCCTTGTGGGGTGCGTTGATCACCACCATACAGGAGTACTTTGGCTTCTCGGCAGGGAAGTAGGCGACAAAGGAGTAGCGGTGGCGATCATTCATATACCGTCCCGTCGCATCGATGCACTGGGCGGTGCCGGACTTACCGGAGACGGTCACGTTGGGCGTATTGATATTCCTCCCCGTCCCCTCGACGACGACGCCTCTCAGGATACTCCGGAGGGAGTCTATGGCGGCACGTCCGGCGATCTGCTTATTAATCACCTCCGGCTTCCGCTCGTAGTACGTGCCGCCCTCACCGGAGACTCGGGAGACAAGGTAGGGCTCCATCATCTTTCCCCCATTGGCAACGGCATTGAAGAAGCGGAGCGTGTAGATCGGGGGCATCTGGACACTGTAGCCAAAGGAGACCCATGGGAGAGTTCCCGGTCCCCAGTCCTTAACGTCTGCCACGTGGGCAACGGCGGTGCCTGGGATCTCAAGTCGTATGGGGGAGAAGATGTTCATCCCCATCAGTTTATTGTAAAAGTCTTCCGGGTGCTTCTCATATCTCCTCAGCACCGTCTTGGCGATGCCGATATTGGAGGACTGATACATGGCCTCGCGGAGGGTGATACGACCGAAGCCCTTCGCTTTCCAATCCGAGATGGTCAGCCCCTTACGATAGGTGTAGTGTCCGCTGCCGGTGTCAACAATGTCGTCCGGAGTGACATAACCATCATCAAGGGCGATGAGGGTGGAGATCGCCTTGAAAGTCGACCCCGGCTCCAGTAGGTCCGCCAGAGCATGATTGGTCCGCTCGATGTACCGTCCGTCGCCCGCCATGTCGAGATTGGAGAGCGCCTTGATCTGCCCCGTCGCCACCTCCATGACGATGGCACAGGCCCAGGTACCCCCATACTCCGCGAGGGTGCTGCGGAGTGCCCGCTCGGTGATGTCCTGTATGGTGACGTTGATCGTCGTGTAGATGCTCATGCCATCGGTGGGGAGTTTGATTGGGTCGCGGATCCAGCGTGGGGGGACAAAGATGAAGGCATCCAGTCCCTGCTTCCCGCAGAGTACGGAGTCGAAGGCAAGCTCCAGACCGCTATTGCCGTGCGTGATGTCGAGGCTGTCGGGGTCGCGTCGGAGGCTGCCGATGGTGCGCTGGGCAAGCGAACCGTAGGGGTGGACCCGGCGGATGTACCGGGAGGTGGTGAAGCCGGAGACATTGCGATTGCGTGTCCGGAGGTAGGGCATCCGGAGCATTTCCTGCAGCTCACTGTGGGTCACCTCGCGGGTGGCGACCCGCCAGGAGCGGCTCCGCTTATTATACCCCTGCATCAGGTGCCGGCGGTAGTCGGCGGCGGAGCGGTCCTTGAGGAGGCGTGAGAGTTGATGGGCGAGGCTGTCGACATTGGCGGTGAAGAGGCTGTCAACGAAACCGCCGGCACGGAAGTCTATGCGAGTGTCGTAGTATGGGACGCTGATCGCCAGCGGGTGGTCCTCATCGGAGTAGATATTCCCCCGGAGTGGCTGGGATGGCTGATTGGCACGGCGCATGTTGGCGTTGAGCTTACGCCATGCCGGAGCGTCTGTCGTGGCGGTGATGAAGGTCCTCCCAAAGATGACCAACGCCGACATCAGTAATATCCCGCCGATGACCTTGTAGATTCGGTAGGATTGCCGCAGTCTATGCTCCTTCTGCTGCTCCTGACGAGTTAGTTTTTTTTCTCTCTCTTCCACCATCTGTATCCACAGCTTCCGCCTGTTTTACCGGTCGATGATGATGGGAGGATTCTTGGGGATGGAGATGTCGAGACCCTCCTTGCGGACACGGTTCTCGATGGCTGACAGGCGTTGGGCGCCCATCAGCGACGATGAGGCGGACACATACTCCATCCTCAGCTCGGTGATCTCCCTGTCGAGCTGATCCACCTTGTTCTTCTGCCGCAGACTGTGGTACGAATTGAAGATACTGACGAGGCAGAAGAGCGCCAGCGCGACCACCCAGCGGAGGGAGTGAGTGTTCATCGAGCGTACCAAGTACTTCCCTTCCCAGAAGTCGCCTAAGCGGTCTAAGAAGGTCTGACGATTGAGCCTTAGCTTTGGCTCTTTTGCCCTATTCCTCTCCATCTTGATTCTATTTGTAGCAAAGGTAACTATTTCGCCTTACAATGAGGTGCCCCGCGAAATGCAGGGGGTGAATGAATAAGGTGTGCAGAAACCGGCCCTCTGCCGGATGCCTGTGGACACGCCCCCGTGATAAGAGGCGGGAGGAAAAAATCAGGACTTGAAATGGTGCCAAGCTGCCTCCGCCTGAGCGCGGAGCATGGTGAGACCATTGGCGGTGCGGCAGCCGTGCGCCAGCCCCTCCTCGAGGAAGGGGGTCACCTCAGGCTCGTAGGTGAGGTCGATGAGCAGCTGCCCGGGGTGGAGTGCGTCGTAGGGCAGCTGGGGCTTGGCACCGGGGTACTTGGCGCTGCCGAGTGGCGTGGCATGGATGATCAGAGGCGTGCGGGCGAGCTGCTCCGGAGTCAGATCCTCGTAGGTGAGCCCGTGGCTCCTCGATACCGTCTCGGAGGGGATGCCCAGCTGCTCAAGTGCCACCCGGACAGCCCTTGAGGCGCCTCCGCTGCCGAGGATCAGCGCGCAGCCGGGTAGGATCCCTTCCCCGACCTCTTCCCTAAGCGAGGCGGCAAAGCCCTCCACATCGGTATTGTAGCCGGTGAGGATCCCCTCCCGGCAGGTGACACAATTGACCGCTCCCACAGCCGTTGCCGGCGGATCGAGCCGGTCGAGGTAGGGGATGACGGCGGTCTTGTAGGGTGTGGTGACGTTGAAGCCGTCCCACCGGGCGGTACGGCGAACTTCAGTGAAAAAAGAGCCCACCTCCGGGCGGTCGATGAGCCGGTAGGTGGAGCCGTCGAGCCCCTCTCTCCGGAAGATCTCTGCGAAGAGCTCCGGCGACCGGCTG
Organism: uncultured Porphyromonas sp.; assembly: GCA_947253195.1. Taxonomy (GTDB): domain Bacteria; phylum Bacteroidota; class Bacteroidia; order Bacteroidales; family Porphyromonadaceae; genus Porphyromonas_A. The sequence continues at coordinate 5,527 of CAMXXM010000017.1, read as the reverse complement.
TAGCCTATGTCACGCCCGAGGAGGCCGAGACGGTATTCTCTCTTCATCACACCGAGGAGCGATTATGACTTTACCTCGCCCCAGCCACTACGGTCGAGCTTGCGGTAGTTGACCGCCTCGCCGATGTGGTGGGTCAGCACCTCGGGCGATCCCTCCAGGTCGGCAATGGTGCGCGACACCTTGAGGATCCGGTCGTAGGCACGCGCCGAGAGCCCGTAGTGGTCCATGGCGCGGCGGAGGAGCTCGCGCCCGGCGGAGTCGATGTGGATGTACTCCTTCATCAGGGCGGGAGTCATCTGGGCATTGGTGTAGATGCCGGGGATCTCCCTGTAGCGTGCCGCCTGTATGGCGCGCGCCCGCAACACCCGCTCACGGATCACGGCGCTCGACTCGCCCGGCTCTCTCGACGAGAGTGCCTCAAAGGGGACCGGCACGATCTCCACCTGTATGTCGATGCGGTCGAGGAGGGGTCCGGAGAGGCGCCCGAGGTAGGCGGAGATCTGTCCGGGGAGGCAGGTGCAGTCCTTTGCAGGATTATTGTAGTTGCCGCAGGGGCAGGGATTCATCGATGCCACGAGCATGAAGGAGGCGGGGAAGGTGATCGTGCCGCGGGCTCGAGAGACGGTAACGATCCTGTCCTCGAGCGGCTGACGCAGCACCTCCAGCACGTGGCGGGAAAACTCCGGCAGCTCGTCCAGGAAGAGTACCCCATTGTGCGCCAGCGAGATCTCGCCCGGCTTGGGGTAGGTGCCGCCACCGACCAAGGCGACGCCGGAGGTGGTGTGGTGGGGGGAGCGGAAGGGGCGCCGTGTCATCAGTCCGCTGTCTGGAGGCAGCACACCGGCCACGGAGTGGATCATCGTCGTCTCGATCGCCTCCTCCTTGGTGAGTGGCGGGAGGATCGCCGGGAGCCGCTTTGCCATCATCGACTTGCCGCTGCCGGGCGCGCCCACCATGAGGATATTGTGGTTGCCTGCCGCAGCCACCTCCATGGCGCGCCGCACCTCCTCCTGCCCCTTCACGTCCGCAAAGTCGAGCATACTGTCTATGGAGGTGACGAAGTCCGCCTCCGTGGTGTGGTCGCTCACCACCTCGAGCGTCCCGGTGCCGGAGACGAAGGCGAGCACCTGCGTGAGCGTGTCGGCGGCATAGACGGTCAGCCCGTCGACCACTGCCGCCTCCCGCGCATTGGCACGCGGGACGATGATGGCACGGAAGCCATCCCGCACCGCATTGATCGCCATCGGGAGGATGCCGTGGATCGGCTGTATCCGACCGTCGAGGGAGAGCTCGCCCATCACCACCACGCGCTCCAGAGGGGATAGGTCGAGGGGGCACATCAGCCCGGCGAGGACGACGGCGAGGGGTAGGTCGTAGGCGGCGCCCTCCTTGCGTATGTCGGCGGGGGACATATTGATGATGTAGCGTCGCCGCTTCCAGCTGATACCGGACTCCAGCAGCGCCGCCTCTACCCGCTCCCTGCTCTCCTTGACCGCCGTATCGGGCAGTCCGACGAGCGTGTATCGTACCCCGTCCTGGCACTGCGCCTCGATGGTGATCGTGGTGGCAGAGAGCCCATTGACCGCCTGACCGTAGATCTTGGCAAGGGCGTGGGAGGGATCTCTCTCCTCAGCTCCCTCGCCGGGGTAGCTGAGGTCGTCCGATAGTTCGATCATTTTCTCTTTATCTTCTTCAGTGGGATGGTGTCGTGGGCGAGGATGTACCGGGTCAGCTCGGGGAGGTCTGAGGGGCGATCGATGACGCTCATCAGCGTGTCGACGACGAAGTAGGCGGGGAGCCTCTCCGCCCCGAGGGAGGTGGCGATCGTCGATGCCTCGCCGATGCTGTCGCTGACGAAGCGGGTCCGGCGACCGGACGAGGGGAGTAAGGGCGCAGCCTCCTTCTGCCCGATCAGCAGGAGGAGGCTCTTGACACCGAGGCTGTCAGCGGTGTGGTAGAAGGGGCGGAGCAGCGTGCTGTCCATATCGCTCTCGCGTAGGGCCAGCACCGCCATGAAGTGATCCGGCTTGATGAAGGCCTTTGTCTCTCTCTCCTCCCTGCCAAAGCGGTCGGGGAAGCGGCTGAAGGAGGTCTCGCGACTCAGCCCGAGGGCAGTCAGGAGATCGGTGTGGCTGTACTGCGCCGCGGAGAGCAGTCTCTCGAGGAGCGACTGCTCCTGATCGGGGAAGCGTCGCAGCCCGTCGAGGGCATAAAAGAGACTGAGCCGACGGCCGGTCATCCGCTCGTAGAAGTCCCTCAGGTCGGGCGTGATGCTGTCACCCGCCGCGGCGATCAGTCGCTGCCACTCCATCAGTTCATCGGCGTAGCGCGCTCCCTCGATCTTGCCGGGGAGGTACCTCAGCTTGGTGGTGTCGGGGATCAGGACCGCCTCTATCAGTCCGGTGGTGTCAGTGAGCACGAGGAAGTCAAGGGTGTCGCGGTCGAAGCGCGCCTTATACCTCTCATCGATCGTGTCGATCCTGATGGCGGTCGTGCCGTAGGTGTAGAGCAGCGCCGGCTGCGTGCCGGGACGTAGGTCGACGGAGAGTGGGCTGCCTGCCTGATCCTTGCGGCTGCAGCCGATGAGTATCAGCAGCAGGGTGGCGAGGAGAAGGAGAGTGGGCTTACTTTGCCTCATAAGCTGGGAGAGTGATGGTGTCGTAAATCAGTGCACGCTCCCGGTCGGGGATGTCGTACTTGGCAAGGAGCGGCAGGAGCGTCTCGATGCGAGAGGCGTTGCCGGGCTCCGCGTGGAGTGCCTCACGGAGTAGGGCGATGCCCTCGGTCCGCTCTCCTGTCGCGAGGAGAGCGACCCCCTCGTAGAGCGGGAGCGAGGAGGAGTGGGCGCGCTTGACCGCCTCCTCCGCCTGACCCGTCTCGAGGAGGAGGGCACAGAGGGTCTCGGAGATCTCCCTATCCTCCCCGTCAGCGAGGAAGTCCGCCTTGTAGGCCGCCCGGAGTGTCTCCTCCGGCTCTCCCCGCTCTCTCAGCAGTCGGGCGCGCTCCGCCACCAGCCTGACCCTTCCCGGTCCCTCCACCTGATCCTCCGCCTTGCGGATGAAGTCGATGGCATCGCTCTTCCGACCCAGCTTCACTAAGAGTGAGGCAACCCTCTCCGCCGTGCTGCTGCGCATCCCCTCCTCGTGGATCGCCTCCTCCAGTGCGTGGAGTGCCTCCTCGTCCCTGTCGTCCATCATATAGACCACCGCTATGCCGCGCCACACCTCCCCGGAGTGGCTCCCATAGTCTCGCTGTGACCGCTCGTAGAGCCGCCCTGCCCAGCCGTAGTGACCGTCGTGCGCCACCCGCAGGGCGAGGTTGCAGAGCTGCTCCTCAGTATAGAGGTCTGCCGCGCGGGTAAAGGGTCCGTCAAGGACGAAAGGAGAGTCCTCAAAGGGACTGATGAAGTCGACCGCAGCGCTGTAGAGCGTGTAGAAGCGGTAGGCTCCGAAGAGGAAGTCCCTCATCTGCTCCCGCAGCGTCATCGGCTCGCTTTCCCCGAGGGAGCCCCCTCCCGGCAGGTCCATCTGCGGGATCATCCGGTCCAGGCCGGGGATGAGGGAGAAGGAGTAGCGGTCGGAGGAAATCAGTCGTCGCCCGCCGAAGAGTACTTTGCCCCAGTTGGTCAGCATCCTCACATTGCCCGCGATCAAGTCGGGATGGGTGGGGACGTAGGGGTAAAACCAGTGGGCTGCGCTGCCGAAGAAGGGGAAGCCCTTAAGGTTTTTCACCGACGAGTACTCCATGTCGAAGCGACCCTTCTGCATATCCCCCAGCCGTCCGATCGCGTCAGCGAGGAGCCCCTCTATCTGATCGTCCCGGTGCTCGTCGAGGCTGTGGTAGAAGTTTTGCACCTGATCCTCCATCGTCGCCCCCGGCATGTCGCGCAGGTGCTCCCCGAGACCCTGAAGCTTGGGCAGCACCTCCTCGGTGAAGATTCGGTCGTTGCGCTCCGTCGCGTAGGTGTCGAGGAGCACCTCCACCGCCATGTGGAGCTCCTCCCGTAGTCGTCGCAGGGCGGCGAGACCCCGCTCCGCCAGGTCGGGGTAGAAGTGCAGGATCTCCCTCTGATGCCGTCGCCCGCCCATCAGCAGGGCAGGCAGGGCGATGGCCACATCCGCCGGCTCGCGATCCTCCAGCACCTCGATGAGGAGGGTCAGCTTGCCGGGGTCATACTCCTCGCACAGCCCCACGGAGAGCCCCGAGAGCAGCATGTGCCGCTCCACCTTGTCGGTAGAGCGGCGTATCGCCTCACAGTCTGCCTCCGTCAGCCGGTTGGTCGCCCAGAGGTAGTCAAAAAGTCGATCCAGGCGATCGAAGTAGCCCGGCTCCTGCCTCATCAGGGGGTGCCTCAAGTCCTCCGCAAGGTCGTACCCCTCCCCGAGACGCCGTCTGGCATCCATGCAGCTCCGGGGCAGACAACTCTCTACATCCCGAGCCTCGCGGATCAGCATGCGCAGCTCTCGCCCGATCTTGCGGAGTATATCGTCGCGGGAGGGATCCTCGGCTCCCTTGGCGTAGTAGCTGCAGAGGAGCCGATAGGTCTCTGTCAGCTCTCTGAGCCGGGGGCTGTCGTCAAGCATCTCAAAGACCCTGGCGTAGTGACCGCTCAGGGTATCCTCGATGAGCTGTCTGCTCCGGGGCACGTTGTAGTCGGTCATCTCGTTTTCCGACGGGGAGTAGGGGTGTCTCATAGGCAGGGCTTAGGATTTCATAACGTGGAGGGGATCGATGTAGAAGAGGAGGCTGCAGGCGAGGAGGAGCAGTCCGATGATGATGGTGGCGATGCGGCTGCCCTTTCGCCCTAGGGCACGGAGCCAGATCTGCGCCTGCGGACTGGCGAAAAACCACTCTCTGTCGGCGATGCCGACCCAGAGAGCCAGCAGCCCGGGGAGGACAAACATCCCCACCACCGAGAGCTCTATCAGCAGCCTGGCCGTCATCGGGGCACTCAGTCGATGGTGAGACGGCGCGCCTCCCCGTCGTTGATGATCTCGATGTGGAGCGTGAGGGCCTCCTCGTCGAGGAGCGGCGTGACCACCTCGGGCCACTCGATAAAGCAGTACTCGCCACTGTCGATGTACTCCTCGAGACCGATGCGGTAGGCGCCCGCCAGGTCATCGAGCCGGTAGCAGTCGATGTGGTAGATGACGCTGTCGTCGGCGGTGTGGTACTCATTGACGATCGCGAAGGTGGGGCTGCTGGTCACCTCCTGGATCCGAAGGAGCTTGCAAATCTCGTCGATGAGCGTCGTCTTGCCCGCTCCCATAGGCGCATCAAAAGCCCAGACGCGGTGGTCGCCAAAGTTCTCCAGCAGCTCCTTAGCCACCTCGGGGAGTTGGTCGAGTGTATAGGTGATATCGTACTTCATAAGTGGTCACAATCTCTTCCCACAAAAGTAGCCATTTCCCCCCTATTCTCCCTCCTCTCCCGGCGCAATAGATCCTTTGGGTTGCAATGTCCTGTCGACACAGCGGTCACCCTGTCTCTTATACACATCTGACGCTGCCGACGAAACCTTATGGGT
>CAMXXM010000016.1 GCA_947253195.1 uncultured Porphyromonas sp. | reverse complement strand
CAAAGGCGACCTGACGCGCCACAGCAGCGTAGGCGGAGTCTGCTGAGAAGGGCGTCTCCGCCACCACCCGGGTCTCACCCTCAGTGGTGGTCTCGCGACTGCTCTCATTCTTCCCCCCGCAGGAGGCGGACATCAAGATCAGGCTCAGGAGGCAGGGGAGAAGGGTTAGCTTATTTCTTACCATTATATATGAGTGTAAATGGGTGGGCAAAAAGGCGACGAGCCGTCTCCATCAGGCTCTCCGTCGTGACCGAGTCTATGCGGTCGAAGTACTCCTCCAGCGTCTCATACCGACCCCGGAGAAGCATCTGGCGACCAAAGGAGAGGAAAGTGGACTCCGACTGCTCGGAGGAGACGAGGGCAAGCCCCTTCGTCTGCTTTTTCCACGCTCTCAGCACCTGCTCATGGAGCGGCTCCTGCATCAGGCGATCAAGCTCCTCGAGGACGATACGCAGCGCCTCCTCGGCATGGTCGTCATCGCTGCCGAAGTAGATCTGCCACCAGCCCACGTCGGGGAAGCAGGTGACGGAGGCCTCGACATTGTAGACCCAGCCGCGGCGCTCCCGCAGCTCGACATTCAGGAGGGTATTCATCCCATCGCCGGCCAAGAGCTGCAGGAGGAGGTTCTGCGCAGCTCGATCGGGGTCGTCATAGGTAGCACCGAGACCACCGAGGAGCGTATGCGCCTGATGGGTGCGGCTGTGGATGACATAGGGAGACTCGTCGGTAAGGGCTATGGGGAGCGACAGCTCCGCCCGAGTAGAGGGCTTTACCTCGGAGGAGAAAGGCTCCGAGAGATACCGGCGACAGAGCTCCTCGAAGCGCTTCGGTGTCACCTGTCCCATCACGAAGAAGAGGAGTCTCTCGGGACGAAAGGTGCGCTCCGCATAGCTCAGCAGATCTTCGCGACGCATCCGATCGAGGCTCCGAGTATCACCGAGTATGGGATGGGCGAGGGTCCGGTCACGGAAGAAGCGCTCGTCCCACTCGTCAAAGATACGATCCGAGGGCGTGTCCCTGTAGAGGTTGATCTCATCGCGGACCACTCCCCGCTCCGGCTCCAGCTCCTTGTCAGGGAAGGTGCTGTGCCGGATCAGGTCTCCGAGCAGCTCCACAGCGCGGGACACTTCGCCTCGCGGGCCGACGGTATAGACGACCGTCTCATCCTTGGTGGTATAGGCATCGATGGAGCCGCCCACCACCTCCATCCGATTGCGGATGTGATCCGCACGGCGATGGATCGTCCCCTTGAATATGGTATGCTCGACAAAGTGGGCAAGCCCCGGCAACTCCTCCGGGTCGTCCCGACTCCCGGAGTGGATCCCAAAGCCACACCACACCACTCGGCTCCGGGTGGGCAGGAGAGCGCACCGCAAGCCATTGTCAAGCGTCACCGTATGATACACAGCTGTCATAGTCCTCGTATTTTCGCCACAAAGGTACCCTTTTTGCCATCCTCTCCCTAAACGGAGTCCTACTCAATTGTCCGCTCACAGGATCACCCCGCCACTTCACCTAAGCCCCCGGCAGCAATGAGGAGACATCCGGTCGCCCGGAGGTCTCCTCATCGCATAGGTGGTATGACCACCTTGATGTTACTTCTGATGCTCCCAGAAGGCAAGTACCTTGGCGGGGAGCGGCACCCTCAGGTAGTCCGGTGACGAGGGCGAGGCAACGACCGGATTGCCTTGCTCGTCATGGTGGGTGACGGTGACGGCAAAGTCGGGATCCTGAGCGCGTCGCTTCAGGTCGACGATGCGGAAGAAGCCACGGAAGAGGAACTCTCTCTGCCGCTCATCGAGCACCGCCCGGATGAGCTCGGTCTTGTCGCTGATCCGGAGGGGCTTATTGTCCACGATGCGGTAGTCACGCAGATGATTGAGGAGACGAAGTGCCTCATCTGTGCTTCCGACCCGAGCCTCGCACTCTGCCGCGATGAGGTACATCTCAGGGGTGGAGATGCCAAGATTGGGGTAGATGGCAGGCTCCCAGACCAACTCTCCCGGAGGACAAGCATTGGGATCACCATCAGGGGCGTCGGTGATGAAGATCTTGCGTCTCATATCCTCCGTCCCATCGAAGAGGGAGAGGACGGGGTGGCTGAGGAGGGCATAAAAATTCAGCCCATCCGGGGGAGAGAGGAGTCGGATGAGGATGTTCTCAGGATTGAGAAGAGGGGAGGGATAGTTATTTCGTGCCCCCGGGGCCCACTCTTCTGCATGGAGCTCAAGCTTCTTGTAGTCTACCAGTTCGCTATTCAGCTCCAGTGCCTTCCGAGCATTGACGAGGGCGGTCTTGTAGTCCTTCATCTGCCAGGCAGCACGGGCATAGATGCCGTAGCCGGCAGCCTTGCTCATACGATAAGCATTGCCCACCGGCTTCAGTGGCAGGAGGGGGATCGCCTCCTCCAGGTCTGCGATGATCTGCCGATAGACCGCCTGCTGAGAGGCGGGGGAGAGATCCTTGTGATTGATATCGTTGTCGGTCAGCAGAGCGATGGTCTTGATCTCCGATGCGTGCTCGCTGTCGTAGCTGGGACCATAGATGCCGACGAGGGTGAGGTACTCTAAGGCACGACCGGCAAGTGCCTCCGCACGGACTTGAGACATCTCTGTCTCGTCTCCGGAGGCTGTCTTCAGGCCTGTGAGGATGGAGTTGTAGGTAAAGATCCGCTTGTAGGCCGCATCGTAGTTGTTGTCTGACTTGTCCGGTCCATAAAAAGGCGCTTGGTAGAGGTAGATGCGCCTCCAGACAGGGGGCATATTCTTCAGCGTCGTCTGGTAGTAGAGATTATCATCGAGTGTGACAGGGACATTGATCTCGTCAGCCATCAGGTCAAACTCTTTTTCTGAGAGCTTGACGAGGTTGTCGTCATTGAGCAACAGCTCGTACTCCTCCACCTTGGTAGGGATCTGGTACCCCTTAGGCACATTACCAAGGAAGTCCTTGCAGCTGCTGAGCAGCGTGAGCAGCAGGAGTAGCGGGAGGGTCTTATATATCACTTTCATAATAAATTGCATCGATCAGAGTGTAACAGAGAGGCCAAGGGTAAAGGAAGTGGGCGTCTGAGACAGGCGGGCGGGACTTCCCATCCCGAAGGAGTAGGCCTCGGGATCGATACCCTTATCGTTGGCCGCGTGGAGCCGGATGTCACTGACCTGGAGACGTAGGGTCAGGTCCCTCAGTCGCATAGAGCGAAGGAGAGTGGTCGGTAGCCTGTAGGCGAGCACCACATCCTTAAGCTTGATGTAGTCTCCCGGGATCACGTGGATGTCCGCACCATACCAAGAGGCACTCTCTCCCTCTGTGGGAATACTCTTTGCCAGGAGTGGCGTTGTAAGGGGGTTGTCCTCATCGCCCTCCTTACGCCAGGCATGGATCAGGTCACCATTCTTATTGGTCCCATCGGTGACAAAGTAGAGCCCGGAGAGATAGGGTGCGACTGCATTGCGCAGCTTATGACCACCATAGTAGACCAGCGAGAAGGAGAGCGACAGATCCTTATACTCAAGAGTATTCGTGAGACCGCCATTCCACACCGGCGTGAGGCTGCCGACATAGATCAGGTCACTCATGCTCTGGGTCTCGGTGACGGCAACTCTCTTTCCGTCCGGGGAAGTGGTGTAGACGTGAGGGCGTCCCAGCTCAATCCTCTTACCCTGCTCATCGGTTTTGTAGAGCCCGGCCCAGGGGAGAGCAAAGAGACTATTGACCGGGTGACCGGAGGTCTGTACACCATAGCCGCTCATGATGTAGCCATTGACACTCTTATTCGGCTCATCGACGTTGAGAATGCGGTTGCGATTGTAGGCAAAGGTGAAGTCCGTGCTCCAGCGGAAGTCGGACCGCCGGATATTGATGGTATGGAGAGTCAGCTCCACGCCACGGTTATTCATCGATCCGTAGTTCATCAGGAGGTTAGCCCACCCGAGGGTCGGATCAGCGGCGCGGGTGCCGAGGAGGTTGCTGGTCGCCTTGTCGTAGAGGTCGATGTAGCCGCTGATGCGATTGTGGAGGATGGCGAAGTCGATCCCAAGGTTAAGCGTCGCTGTCCGCTCCCAGGTGAGGGAGGGATTGGGCGGCGTCTGTATGGTGCTGCCGGAGAGTCCGTTTAAGTCCCCGTACTGCCCGGTCTTGACAATCATGTAGGGACCGCCCACCTTTGGGATATTTCCACCGATACCATAGGTGAGGCGAGGGGTGAGACGATCGACCCAGCTCACCTCTTTCATGAAGTCCTCCTTGTGCATCGCCCAAGCGGCACCGAGAGACCAGAGTGGCTTGTACTGGACCTTCGGGTCAGTACCGAAGAGATTGGACTGATCGATGCGGATGCTTCCGGTGAGGTTGTACCTGTCTAAGTAGTCGTAGGAGAAATTGGCGTACATAGAGACAAACCGATCGTCGTGGTCGGAGACCCTATTGTACCGAGTGGAGGGGAAAGAGAAGGTTCCGCTCATAGACTGAGTTCCCTCAAGGTTTGCCAGCTTGGCGGCATCGTACGGCACGGATCCAAGGGATACATCATCGTATCCCATCAGGTAGGATGAAGTGGAGGTGGAGTGGATCCTGCGCCACTCCGTACCGGCGAGTGCGGTCAGCCGGTGATCCTCGCCGATCGTGGTGTCGTAATTGGCCTGCAGCCGGGCAGTGTAGCCGGTCATGCTACCCCTCGTCTCGCGGAGATGCCCACCCTTAGGGATATAGGAGACGTATGCGCCATTCTCAAAGACGGTGGCACTATTACGCATCTGCCGGACCGTGTAGGAGGTGGCGTCGGAATAGCTTTTACTATAGTTGGCACCCTTCTCTACCTGCAGCTGAGCATCCAGCACCAGACCGTCGAGGAGCTTGTAGGAGAGCTTTGAGTTGATGCGGGTGTATCTATCCTCACCTCTCGTCCACTCGAGACTGCGATCGCGGAGAGGATTGTATGCCTCACTCTCCAGCCCCTTGGCAAGGAGGTCAGCTTTGGCCTGCTCACTACGCTCTGTGGGGAGATCAAGGTAGTCCCCGCTCTCGGAGCGGAGGCGGAGATATGACGGGGTGGAGTAAAGCATTGCCAGTGCGTTGGGCGACCCATCGTCAGAGTAGGAGCGGGCATAGTTTCCCGCCACAGAGAGATCACTCGAGAGGCGCTCCGAGAGGTCAGTCAGGTTACGTACCGAGAAGCCCACGGAGCGGTCCTTGGAGAGGACATCCGTCGGGTGGTTGCCGGCATAGTTTACCGAAGCGATGAAGCGGTTGTCCTTGCCGGACTTGGTCATGCTGAGATTGTGCGTCTGCATCAGACCGGTGCGGAGGAGCGCTGATCGGATATCATCTGTATTGTCATAGCTTGCGAGCCTGTCCCGCTCAGCCTGATACTCTGCGTCGGTGATCAGCCCCTCGGTGTGCTTTGTGTAGAGAGCATAAAAGTAGGGATACGACGATTTCTTAGACGGTCGTTTGGACCATATGAGTCCGGAATACTGACTCTGCATCACATACTCTGACAGATCCACCAGTTGCGCCGAAGAGAGACGATTGAGGTAGTCGTAGTCCGGCTTCGCCGTCACCTCTACCGAGCCGTTATAAGTGAGACTGAAGCCTCCATCCTTGGAGCCACTGAGCGTATTGATCACGATCACACCATTAGCTGCTCTCGCGCCGTAAATAGAGGCGGCGGCCGCATCCTTAAGCACCGTCACCCGCTCGATCATCGAGGGATTAATGCTCGAGAGATCTCCCTCAAGTGGCATCCCGTCCACGACGATCAGTGGCTTAGTATTGCCGAGAAGAGAGGTGACCCCACGGATCTGCAGCTCTCCTTTCCCGCGCGACTGCAGTCCGGCGATGCCTCCCTCCAGCCTCTTAAGCAGTGAGGTGTCGAGCTTCTTGCTGATATCGTCTTTGCCCATGATGGCAAAGGATCCGGTCGCCCGCTCCTTCGAGATCGTTTGGTAGCCGGTGACCACCACTTCGTCCAGCTTGGCCACATCCTCGTAGAGGGTGACCTTGTAGTAGGACTTATCCGGCTTGAGGCTGAGCACCACCGTGGACATTCCCACATAGGTGACGGAGAGGGTTTTCTCACCGACAGGGACCTCGATGCTGAAGGAGCCGTCCACCTTAGAGATCGCCCCCTTGGAGGACTCCGGAGCGTAGATCGTAGCACCGGGTATAGGCTCCCCATTCGCCTCGATCACGAGACCGGTAATGACCCGGTGCTCGCTTCCTGACTGAGCACTCGCCGCCATAGTGAGGGCGGTCATCAGAAGGAGCGAAAAGAGTATATAAAGTCTTCGATTCATCATAAAACAAGTGGAAAAATCGGTGTGGATATGGAGGCGCAAGATACTTAATTTTTATGCTATCGGCATTCTTTCTGTTGAGGTGATTACCCTTTATCCAAAACCGGCAAAGGGAAGACCACTGAGAAAACCGCCTAATCAGTCGCTCTCGTGCTGACGACGGCACCTCGGGCACTCGCCCTTGATGACAAAGGAGAGCGAGTGGGCCGTATAGCCCTCCGGCAGCTCCATCGCCGGCAGTGGGAGATCCTCCATGCAGAAGGACTGGCGACACGACTCGCAGTAGAAGTGGATGTGCCCGTCTCGCCGGTCGCAGGGCCCCTCACTGCCACAGAGCTCGTAATTGAGCAACCCTCGACCATCCTCAAAGGCGTGGACAATGTCTTGCTCCAAGAAGAGCGTCAGCACACGGAAGATGCTGGACTTGTCCATCGGACTGAGTGTCAGCTCCAGATCCGTGAGCGTCACAGGGTGCTCCTCGCCACGCAGTGCCTTCAGCACAAGTATGCGATTGGCGGTGGGCTTGACCCCTTTTTGCTCAAAGTACCTCTCGATGTCTTGCTCCATATCACTCGTGAAAGTAGGGGCTGAGTGGGCTAAAGAGCACGACGCTGTAGTCGTGTGGACGTACCTTGATGCGGTATGGTCGATCGCTCTCTAAGGTCACCACCACCTCCTCCCCGGTGCTGAGATCCAGCTGCCGACAGCTCTTCCCTTGGGGACACCGAAGGGTCTCAAAGGCATGCTTCGGGATCGGCAGTGCGAGGTCGACGGAGTGGTCGGCAAAGTTCGCCACGACGAGTGCCAGCCTGCCCGGTCTGTAGCGGAGGAAGGCGTATTGATTACGGGGATCCAGCCTGTCACTCACGGCGTACATGAGGTCAAAGAACAGCCCGTGGTGAAATACCGGATAGCGGGCCACCTCCAATAGGCGACGATACCGCTCTCGGAGCTCCTGCTGCTCCTCCGACAGCAGGACAGGGTGGTGAAGCGCTCGCATGGACTCCATCGACCAGTAGTCGTAGATCGTGGTCCGACCATTTCGCCCTGAGAAGCCCTCCTCATCCATACCATGCTCACCAAGCATCTGCCCGAAGTAGATCATCATCGGTCCGCCGTCGATCAGTGCGGAGACGGCCACGGCAGGGATCGCCTTTGCTCCCGTGCCGACGATGAAGTCGCTGGCGAGCCGCTGCTCATCGTGATTTTCCATAAAGTGGAGCATCAGCCCCGACAGCCCCTCCTGCGATTGCCAGACGGAAGTGATGTCAGATGCAGCGCGCTCACCCTTTAGGATCCCTACGAGGGTGTCGTAGAGACCGACCTTGTCGTAGAGGTAGTCCAGCCCCGCATCCAGATACTCCCGGTAGCGCCACGGCTGGTAGATCTCACCGATGAAGAGCAGCTGCGGGAAGCTCGGACGAAGCTTCCTGATGACCCAACGCCAAAAAGGAATCGGCACCATCTCCGCCATATCGCAGCGAAAGCCGTCCACGCCGAGCGCTGCCCAGTAGTAGAGGATGTGGTACATCTTGGTCCAGGTGTCCGGGACCGGCTCGTCGAAGTGTGTCTCACCGGTGTCGGGATCGACACCATAATTGAGCTTCACCGTGTCGTACCAGTCGTCCCGAGTGGGGTGAGCATGAAAGACATCGTTGCCTGTCGCCCGTGCGGGATACTCCGAGTAGGCGGATGGCTCAGGACCGTAGTCTGAGCCGATCACCAGCATCTGATCGGTGAGGTAGTAGAAGTTGTTGTCCCGACGGAAGCGCATACCCCGATCGTCCTGCTCCCCGAAGTCCTCCTCCAGTGGCGGTCTGCAGTCCGAGTGGTACTGTCGGGCAACATGATTGGGGACAAAGTCGATGATTACCCCAAGTCCGGCAGCGTGCGTCCGATCCACCAGCCGGCGAAACTCGTCCCGCCTCGCAGCCGGGTCATCGGCCAAGTCGGGATCGACATCGTAGTAGTCCTTGATCGCATAGGGAGAGCCGGCACGACCCTTCACCACATCGGGGTGATCGTGCGTGATCCCCGGGTAAGGGGTGGTGGTGGCATGCTCGAGGATGCCGGTGTACCAGACATGGGTAAAGCCCATCCCCCTGAGATCTGCGAGTCGCTCACCGGTGACGTGACTCAGCTTACCACAGCCATTCTCCTCGATAGAGCCACCGGGGCGATTTTTCCCGCTCACGTTGCCATAGAGCCGGGGTAGCACCTGATAGATCAGCAGCTTGCCATTATCTCCATTCATGACGATGTTGTCTTTGCGTACCACTACTTATAGACTAACGCTTTATCACAATACCTAATACAGTGTCAAATGTAGCCATTTTCCCAATGATCCAAGGTAGTGACAGCATCGTCCCGGCTGAGATAAGGACGCTAGACATCTCCGAAAGCTTCAGTGCTGCAGGCATACCACCTCCACCAGGGGGAGGGAGTCTCATAGGGTCTCTTGCTATCTCATTAGGACAAAAAATGTAAACAACAGAGGTACTTTGTTGAAGTTACAAGCAAAAAAGAGAGGTCCCACAGGCAATCCTGTGAGACCTCTCGGTAGATTAGTGATTGTTCCCTAAGGGATCAGATCACTTGCTCTTCATGATGACTACGCGGTTCCAATCGTTGATGTCATAGGGCTGAACGTCAGAGCCCTTGTAGTCGATCGTGATCAGCTCGGAAGGCACACCATACTCGCTGATGAGCTTGTCAGCAACGTTGCGGGCACGCTGCTCAGAGAGCTGCATGTTGTAGTCAGAGGTACCGGTCTGTACGTCAGCGTAGCCGGTCACGGTGATCGGGGTGTTGTTAGCCTTTACGTACTCAGCGGTGTTGTAGAGGTTGATCTCCTGGTTCTTGTCGATCTTAGAGCTGTCGATACGGAAGTAAACGACATTCTCATAGCTCTGAGCGACAGCAACGGGCTGTACCTCGGGGCACTCAGGGCAGCGTACGGGACGCTTGCTGAGCTCAGCATTCTGGCTGCGGAGGTCGTTGAGCTGGCTCTGGAGACCGTTGACGAGATCCCAGTCCATAGGCTGAACGCCATTGAACTCTACGTCACCTACGTTGAAGGTCAGACCACCACGAACGCCAGTGATGATGTCGCCATGGCCAAAGCCGGATACGAAAGTAGCCTGGGGAGCGATGGTCAGAGCCACACGCGGGGTGAAGTTGATGTTGAAGTCAATACCGAGGTTGGCAGAGATGGCGTGATCGATCTCATCGAGGAAGCCATTCTTAGCACCCTTCACCTTCTTGTCGGTGAAGATAGCCTTGAAGTTCTCATCAGACTCCTTCTGATCCTTGCCCATAAGGTTGGAGCCGAAGTAACCCACACCGAGGTAGGGTACTACGTGGAAGACACGATTGGCGTCGTAGGGAGCAAAGTAATTGGTGATGTCGAAGAGGAAGTCAAAGTGGGGGTTGATGGCGCGAAGCTCGATAGGCTTAGCGGCACCAAAGGCCTTGATGTTGTTGTAGTCGACAGCCAGACGGGTACCGAAGTAGGGGTTGTGCCACTGACCTACGGCAATGCCGGCACTCCAGCTAAACTTGTCACCAAAGGCAGCGTCTCTCTGAGCCTTTACGGCAGCGCCTTCCTTCCAGTGAGCGTAGAAGGGGACGTTGATGCCACCGAGAGCCTGGATGAACCAATGGCTGCAGGTGGGCTCAAAAGCCACTTTGTTGGCGGGGGTCTCAGCGAGGTACTCCTCGTTGGACTTAACCTCCTGTGCGTTTACTGACATGCCGATGAGGCCTGCAGCAACTGCGGAGAGAGTAAGAAGAGTCTTTCTCATAATTTCCTAAGTTTGTTAGTGTATGTTATAGTGTATGTAATCTGTTTTGGTTAGGCTTTCCTGCACCTCTCAGTCAAGAGCCGGATTGAGGACCACCTGCCATTTCGGTACAAAGGTAGTAAATAAAATCTTATTTCATCAAAATCGGCTGTCCGATCGCTCAAACGAGTGACCAAGTCAGGCTTTTGCTCTCCCCCTGATGAGACTATAATACCCGTCTCCGTCTCAGGATCTCTGCTCTCAGGATCGCATCGCGGAGTGTCCGGCTCCTGTCCTCGGTGTCAAAGAGTTCGCTCCCAAGACACCCCTCCGGCTCGTTAGCCGCTGAGTGGGAGAGGTGCTCCATCTCATCCTGACACCGCCGTAGGATATACTCGCTCGGCTTCAGCGTGCTGTGGTAGTCCCTCATCCGGATCGTCGTGTCGGTAGAGACAGGGGTCATCGCAGGTCCTCTCATCTCATCCACGACCGGAGGTACCGGGGGCATCTGCTTTGTCCGCTTCCTCCGGTGAGGTTTCGCGGGCGCTGCTGCAGGCTTGAGGAGTTCGCTCAGCGCCTGCCGGAGATCACCCGGCTCCACCTCCTTACCCTCCTTGACCTCGCCCCTGACCTTGCCATGAGTCGGCTTCCCCGTCTTCGTCCGATCATGTGACAGCGAAGTGAGGAGCTTACTCACTACGATGAAAGCGATGATGATCAGTAGCTTGTACATTGTCTCAGGTGCTTCTAAGTCAGTGATTGTGGTCCAAATTTAAGCAAAAGCAACACAATCCACCAAACCTCCCCATACGTCTGATGTCGAAAGGGCGGAATGGTTTAAGCCCCCCACCCTTTTTCGTACCTTTGCGGTCGCTAAAGAGACGCTATAAAATGCAGACAACGAAATACCTATACTTAGAGACCTACGGTTGCCAGATGAATGTCGCCGACTCCGAGGTGATACGCGCTGTGATGCAGACCATCGGGTACGAGATGACTGAGGAGATCGATCAAGCCGATGCGATCTTCCTTAATACCTGCTCCGTGCGGGAGAATGCGGAGCAGAAGATCTATACCCGCCTCTCTCAGCTGAGAGCTCTGCGGGAGAGGCTCGGCCACCCCATCGTCATCGGTGTGCTGGGCTGTATGGCGGAGAATGTGAGGGAGGCGCTCATCACCGAGCATCACGCTGACCTCGTCGCCGGGCCTGACTCCTACCAGGATCTGCCCAATCTCGTCAGCGCCGCCGAGGCGGGTGAACCGGCAGTCAATGTCACCCTCTCCCGCTCCGAGACCTACGCCGACATCGTGCCGGTAAAGCTCCCCGGGGTCCACATCTCGGGATACCTATCCATTATGAGGGGGTGCGACCAATTCTGCACCTACTGCATCGTCCCCTACACTCGGGGGCGGGAGCGGAGCCGGGAGGTGGAGAGCATCCTCACCGAGCTCGACATGATGCGGGAGATAGGCTATCGGGAGGTGGTGCTCCTCGGACAGACGGTTGACGCCTACTCCTACACGGACGATGCCGGGGTGACGACTGACTTCCCACGTCTCCTCAGTAGGGTTGCCGAACGGGCTCCTGAGATGCGGATCCGCTTCACGTCACCCAATCCCATGGATATGACCGATGAGACCCTCCACGCCATGGCAGCGCATCCCAATATCTGTCGCCACATCCACCTACCCCTCCAGAGTGGATCCGATGCCGTACTCAAGCGGATGCGCCGCGGGTATGACGTCGCTCAGTACAAGAGGCGGGTGGAGGCGATCCACCGGGTCCTCCCCGACTGTGCCATCACCACCGACATGATCACCGGCTTCTGCGGCGAGACGGAGGAGGACTTCCGAGAGACCCTCGAGCTGATGGAGTGGGTCCCCTTCGACAGCGCCTACATGTTCTACTACTCGGAGCGCCCCGGCACCTACGCCGCCAAGTACCTCGCCGACGATGTACCGGAGGAGGTCAAGATCGATCGGCTCAGCCGTATGATCGACCTGCAGCGCCGACTCTCTGAGGAGTCGAATAGGCGACAGATCGGACTGGAGGTGGAGGTGCTTGTGGAGGGCTTCTCCAAGCGGTCCCGATCCCAACTCTCCGGTCGCACCTCGCAGGACAAGGTGGTGGTCTTTGACAAAAAGGAGGGCATACACTTCGGCGACACGGTCCGCTGCCACATCGACGACGTCACCAGCGCCACCCTACTCGGACACCTCGTCTGACCAGCGCCGGTATACCATACAATACTAAGGAGATCTGATCCACGTGTGATCAGATCTCCTTTTTTTATGGATAAAAGAGGCTCGCCTCCTATCTTACTCCTCCGAGTCCTTCTCTCGGCGACGAGGGCGGAAAGAGCGGGGCCGCTCCTCACGGTCATCATAGCGTCGAGGCCGACGCTCCTTGCGATCATCATCGGCTAATTTCGCGCGGAAGGCAGGCTGTCTGTCGTCTCTTCGGTCAGAGCGACGAGGGCGGAAGCCCTCCCCACCGGAGTGGCGCTCAAAGCGACGCGGACGATCCTCCGACTGCTCGCCATCCCGATCTCTATACGGACGGCGCTCAAAGCGACGCGGACGATCCTCCGACTGCTCGCCATCCCGATCTCTATA
>CAMXXM010000015.1 GCA_947253195.1 uncultured Porphyromonas sp. | reverse complement strand
AGGGAGCGGACAGCCAGCTTCTGCCCGATCCGTCCCCCCGCAAGCTTACCGATGGCACTGATGGACTTGGACGCTACCGCTCCGCCGAGAGCGTCACCGCCAAACTCTGCCGCCATATAGCCGAGGGCGATCGTCGCCTTCTCCTCCGGGGAGATGTAGACCCCCTTCTCGGCAGCGTAGTCCTCCATGTCCATGATCGCCTGCCCCCCCGAGGAGACCGTTTGGGCTCCTATGCTCGCCCAGGAGATCGCCTGACCAATGGGAGCCGCTCCGGGGATCATAGAGATCGCCTGACCGGCAATGGCACCGCCCACGCTTGCCGTTGAGCTACCGAGCTCAGCCCAAGTACCCGAGGGGACTTCCGACTTACGGATGTAGTCCTTAGCGTCCTCCTTCCAGCGAACGAAAGGGTTCGCCTTATCCTCGCTCGCTCCCTTCTCTCTGAGGTCGCTTCGCATAGCGTCAAGTGCGATCGCTCTCTTCTCGGGGCTGAGGTCTTCCCCCATACGCTGTATACGCTCCTCGATGAGCTTCAGTGCGTCTGCCTGCCGTGCCTTCTTGGAGTAATCGCCTGCGAAAAGAATATCGTTGTGCGTGTAGCTGTCCAACTCCTTGAGGAGCTTTTCTCTCACTCCACGGACACGCTCCAGGCTGAGCGTGCCGTCCTTCTCCATCTGATTGATAAGGTAGATAGCCTCCTTCTCGTCGTCCGAGTTGCCACCGAAGCCCTTCAGCAGGTCAGCCACGGCGATCTGTGCGCCACCGTGGATCCCTCGTAGTCCGGATACCACTCCGCCACCGAAGGTGCGTGTGGTCTTTGGTCCGGGAGAGATCTCCGGCAGGGTGTCCTCGCTCTCCACAAGGTCTATCGGAGCGATCTCCGTGCGCATACGCCTGTCGGGGTTGTAGCTCACCTCGGACGTGCCGTAAGGATTGTATTCTCCATTCGACGCATCCATTAGGGCTCTATGGCGTGCCATCTCCTTCCTTGGGTCACGGGTAAAGGTCTTCGCCCGCAGTGCCCCCACTTGGTTCGTCTCTGACGCATAGGGGTTGAGGAAAGTGTTTTGGAAGTCCTCATACGATCCTCCAAAGATCCCCCTGCCGTGGAGCTTCCGATAGAGCCCCTTCTGGATGTCGTCTCTCTGTATGTATGAAGCGAAGGTGTTAAAGTCCCCGGGGAAAGTGTCCCCATTCATTGTCTTTGCGTCCGAGAGGATGCTATAAAGTCCTCGGATGTCTCTTTCAGGCTGTCCGTTCATATGCTGGCTATGGTCTTATTTACTATTGGCGAAATTCTCTATCGGGTCGGTGTATCCAAGTTGCTGGTTGTCGTAGAGGAGCTGAGCGTATCTGTCGGCGTAATAGTCCCAGTCGGCTGCTCCCTTGGCGGGAAGCGACCCCTGGTAGGTCTTCCTAAACTTTCTCTGGTACTCGTCAAGTGCGCTCTCATCGGTCTCCAAGAGAGCTTCCCTCGCCGCATTGCGTATCGCCTCGTACTCCTGGGGCTTCAGGTGGAAGTCTCTTGTCTTCACCCTGAGGTTGTCCTGCTCCTTGGCGAGAGAGTCGTCCCAAGCGGTGCTCTCCAGACGCATCGGGTACTTGCCGTCTACCATCCTGCCCGAGCCTCCTGTCTTGGCGGGAGCGGTCCGCTTGGTGAGACGGTCCTGCGCCCCCCTGTTTCTGATCTCTGCGAGCCGACCCTTGGTGCGCTCTTTCTCCAGCTCCATAGCCTGAGCGTGCGAGAGGTCCTGCTTCGGCTTGTCGTAGTTCTCAAACTTGAAGCGTAGGTTGTCTCGCTCCTCCTGTGCCTTCTGCCGAGCCAGCTCCCGCTGTGCCTGCGCCCGAGCGGCGTCGGCACGTCTCTGCATCTCGTAGCCGTACTGCTGACCCATGGAGCCGTAGATCCGATTGATCTCGTCCATAGCGGCACTGCCCATCACTCTATTGTGGGCGTTGAGTAACTGCTGATAGCGTGCGGTCGCCTTCTCCACCTCCGCATTTGCCTGCGCCATCCCCGATGGCTCGCCGTAGCGGTTGCGTATCGTGGCATTCTGACTATCTCCGTAGATCTCCCCGAGGAGCTTCAGGCTGTCCCCGAGGGCTCCGGCGGCACGCTTGCGCCGTGCCTGCTCCTCCGTCATCTCGGGTGTCGGGGCGGGGAAGTACTTCGCCAGCTCCGTGAGTACCGGCTTGCCCTGACGCTTCCACTCCTCCACCGCATCGGCATAGGAGGGCGCACCATCGGAGACCGACCAGCGGCGTACCGTCTCCGTCACGGCGGGCTGTGGAGCCACGGGCTGTGGTGTCTCTACAGGTGTCTCTGCCGACGGCTCTGTCGTCTCTCCCGGCTTCGGGAGCATCCCACCCTCGTGGAGCGCCCGGCTGTCCCGTATCGCTGACCAGAAGTCCATTGTGCTATTGTTATTCTTCATATCTATCTCTTATGGTAAAATGCTCGGCTGTCGTCCCTCGGCACGGTAGCCCTTGGCGAGGATCTTCCGGATCTCCTCCTTGCGCGCCTCCACCCGCCCGAAGTAGCCCTCGGCATCCTGCGCGCTCTTTGTCTCTAACCACCTATAGCAGATGTAGTCCACTAACATCCCCTCAATCTCGCTGTCGAGCGCCTTGCGGTACTGCATCGGGAAGCTCTTCGCCGGCTTCAGCACTAAGAGCCAGTCCTTATTGTCGTCATACTCTCGGTGTTCGAGGAGGTAGGGGAGAAGGTCTGTCGGGGTCTCCTCAACGCACCGTGAGGGGATGGCGGACAGAACCTGCGCCTGCGCTTCCGAGAAAAGGCGACGGAAGAGGTAGTCATACTCCTCGTCCATCACCAGCTGCTCATAGAGCGGGGTGGTCTCGCCCGACTGCCTATTCACCGAGAAGCGTCGCTCCGCTATCAGCGACGTCTCCTGCTTCACATCCTGCTGTATCAGCTTGTGCGTGAAGGTGTGGATGAGCGCCTTTTTCCAGAAGAGCCCTATCATTTCAGTTTGCCGGGGAAGAGGTTGACGGCATTAGATGCCAAGGAGCCGAGCGCACCAAGCCCGTTGTACATAAGGTTGTTCCCGCTTATCGCCTGCCGCTGTGCCTCCTGATTGTCCAGCATGGAGATCTGATTAGCCCCGGCGAGGTAGCGGTCGCGCGCCCGCTGCTTCAGTTGCTCCCCCATCGCACCGAGGTTACCGACCATCCCAGCCATCACACGGTTGCGGTCGTACTGCCGTGCGGCGGTCGCTTCGGGGGTCGCTCCGGTGATGACGGCGGCGTTCATATCCCGCTGTCCCTGCCGTCTCATCTCGTCCCTCATCTTCCTGAGGGCATTCTGCGCGTCCGCCCGCTTGAGGTAGTCCGAGTAGTAGTCGGCGAGGTAGGCGGAGTTATTTCGCCCCTCCATATCCCGACGGATGGATGCCTGACGGGCTCGTGCGGCACGCTCCCGCTGTGCTCCTATGATCGACCCCGCTATGCCGCCGATCGCCTGTGAGGCGAGGGAGCCGAGGGCAAGTGCTGTTGATAGTACCATAGTCTTATCTTAGTTTATCATTCTGTACGTAGGTGTAGTTGTGCTCGATCTCCACCGCCTCTATGTGCGTCCGGATGCCAAGCGTTGCCCTGAGGGCAAGGGCGAAGTAGCGCGCCTTATTCTTCGGCAGGAGCCCGCTGTCTAAGTCCCTGAAGTGGCGGTGCGGCTTGTCCGTCGTGTGGAAGGGGTGCAGGCTCTCCGCCATCGTCCGTCGGTGGTTGACGTCGTGGAAGGTCTCCCCGCTCTCCGACCAGCCGATGCCCCAGCGACCCTCCCGCACACTCTCTAACCAGCCACGTGTCCAGAGGCGGATCACATTCTTAATGTACGTGGTGCCGAAGGTGAAGGGGCGGGACACCAGCAGGACGGGGAGCGACTGAAGAGCATGCCCCTCGTCCCATCGCTGAACGGCTACCGAGCCGTCCGCACGCACGCCGTATGACCGCACCCGGGGGTACATATTGGACCCCTCCACGATGTTACCGCCCCCAAGGGACTGCTCCATAAAGTACCACTCCTTGGCACTGAAAGAGAAGACCAGCAGAACGGACGGGAAGCGGTCACTCGCCACCCTCAGCTCCTCTGTATGCGGGTTGTACGTCATCCTCGACGGCTCCATCAGGAAGCCCCGGAAGTCGAAGTCCGTCAGCCCGTAGCAGTCGGGGAGTGGAACGAAGTCAAAGCGTGGCTCCCGCCGCCTTGCCCAGATCCGCTCCGAGAGGTTGCCCGCCACGTAGGTTGACGTGAGGAGCATAAGCCCCGAGCGGGAAGCGTAGGCGATGCCGTAGGGGGTCTGACAGATCACCCCCGAGATGGGAGCCTCCATAAAGGTAGGGGACGACATCCGAGCGTGGACGGCATCCGCCGTCGCCCCCGCCAGCTCGTAGACCCCCGCGTCGGTGAAGACGTAGGAGGGGTAGGAGCCAAAGTTCCTGTCCGAGATATCCAGCTGCCGTGTTGCCTCGGCAAGGATCCGTCCCGTCCCTACCGTGTAGGTGGTCTCAGGGGGAAAGGCGAAGGGGTCATTCACCTCGCTCGCCTTGATGACGTTGTGCGCCTCGTACGAAGCCCTTTCGCTCACCCTCGGATCGCTGACGCTGGTGCGGTACTTCGCGCAGATCATACTGACCGAGTGCGCCAGCACGGACTCGGTGGCGTAGGTGCCGTAGCTGCTCCCGCCGAGGTTGCTCCAGCGGTTGGTCGTGTTATTCCCTGTCGTTGTCGTCTTGTTTGCCATGGCTAAATCCGCAACCGGTTATGAGTAAAACCGCAACTGGTTACCGTGAAATCGGCAACTGGATGCCGTGAAATCCGTTGTGTGAAACCGCTAAATCCGTTGTGTGAAATGATGAAATCCGTTGTGTGAAACGGCAAAATCCATTGTGTGAAACCGTTGCCACCATCTGTACGAACGGATTTCACCATCTGTACAGATGGTTTCAGTCGTCTGTACAGACGGATTTCGTCATCTGTACAGATGGTTTTCGCTATTTTCCACTTTGCTTTCATCGTCTCCCTCCGCCTGTGCCGTTGTTTCTTGAGGTCGATGTAGCCGCTTTCGTCGCTATCGGCTCCGTCTCGATATAGTACGCCACGGCAAGGTCGGGGTGGGGACGAAGTGCCTGGCTCAGCACCTCCGTCCAGCCCTTGGACGGCTCGTGGACGTAGAGCGTGAAGTGCCTTGCCCGTGTGTCGGGATAGGCAAAGAGTGCCGGCATGTGGAAGCTCTCCCGCACGATGGGTGCCGACTGCTGCACGTGGACCGTGCGCCCCTCCACCGCCAGCTCCACGTCCACGAGGAGCGTGGAGCCTGCCTCAAACGTCTCCTTTGCCTTGGAGCCGTTATAGGGTCTGTCGTCCCTGTCCCAGAGGAAGAGCCGAGCGAAGCCCGGGAAGAGCGTTGTATGCACGTCCGAGAGCCTCAGCCGACCATTCATCGACCGCACGCACTTCGCCCCATAGCGGTGGTGGCTCAGCGCCCCCGAGGGCATCAGCTCCTGATACCGGATGTCCGTGTCGCGGTAGACCGTCGTTGCCCTCGAGGGGATCACCATTAGCCCGTCCGTGGCACGGTAGTACTTCCCCGCCTTCACGTCACGCCTGAGGTCGATCGAGTGGATGAGGTAGAACTGCGAAGCGTTGACGATCCGCTCATCCGTCCGCTCGTCTACCTTCGTCTTGTCCGATATGTCGGGACGTATGACGCTCTTCTGCGACCGATCGTAGTAGTCGGCGTGGCGCGCACGCTTGCCAAAGCTCCATCCGCTCATATTGATCGCCCCACGAAGAGCAACCGCCCCGCTCCGCATATCTATCGGCTCGCTCGCGAAGAAGTCAATGGAGGTGATGATGTCCCGCCACGGATCCAGCTTCGAGAGGTCTGGCAGTGCCACCTCCACGCTGTAGGAGCGTAGGGTGGGTGGGGCAAGGTAGACGCTCCCATCATCCGCCAGCCACGTCAATACGGGCCGCATAAGGGGCAAGTAGAAGTCCCGGATGAAGTCTTGGGGCATAAGCAGGAGCGGTGCAGAGGGGCGCACGATACGACCGTCGTAGAGACGGAAGGCGTAGCGGATGCTGATGGGGTCGAAGAGACACGCCACACCCTCTTTCGCCTGCTTCTCCTGCCTGATCTTACCGATCAGTCCTTCCCATGCCTCGCGAATGCGCGTCCAAATAACGTCCTCCGTCATCTTATTGAGCTCATCCTTCCCCCCGATCATCACGGCTCCGGCATCCTCCAGCTCCTTCTTCGTTGCCGTTTCGGGGTTGGCGAGCTTTACCTCCTCCTTCGTCTTCCCCGCTCTCATCTGTAGCTCGGGGAGGTCGGGGAAGGTACCGAGAGCGTGATAGGCACCATCCCGCCAGAGAGCGTAGTAGATATCCCGCTCGAAGACGAAGGAGAGGACATGCCCCGTCTGCTCCACGCCCGCAAAAGCTCCGAGGGATGAAGTGTCGCTGAGGGCAAGCAACTCACGGGGATTGCCCTTGGCGTGGCACTCGTCGTCCGTCTCGTACCAGTCCACCGCCAGACCCTTCTCCCTCTCCTGCACCACCAGCAGATGGCGATACTCGCTCGTCTGGTGGAGGAAGACCGAGTGGAGCCGGTAGCTGTCCCGCACTCTCAGCCCGCTCTCCTCCACCTCGGCAACCTCGCACGGCACGTAACCTCCGCCAGAGAGTGGGCGAAGGTTGTAGAGGATCATGGCGTCCCCCTCCGTGTAGTTGTCCGTCGTGGACATTCCTCTAAGTTCGGTTCTTCTCTTCTCCATAGTCTCTTACTGTACTCTGTGTGGAAGCTCGCCGGGGGACTTCATCCGCTGCATCATCTCCCGCACCATGGCGGGGTTAAGCATATAGCCGTCTGTCGCCGCCTGCGCTTCGGCAGGGTCAGCGGGAGCCTGTCCGAGTGCCTGCTGTCCTTGCTGTGCCTGCTGTGCCATCATCATTTGCTCCTGCTCTTTCTCCTGCTTGTTGAGGTAGTCTAAGAGCTTGTCCTTGAATGGATAGTTGCCCACCTCGATCATCCCACGTAAGTCAAGGAGGTTTTGCGGGTCGTACTGCTTCAGCTGCATAAGCACTTCATTCACCAACATCCGGTAGGCGGGAGTGTCGGTCCCCTCGCTGATGGCGATCTCTACATCCACGTGCTTCACCCGGTCGGGGTTATACTTAATCTTCTTCCCCGTCTCCTTGTCCCAGACGTAGCGGGGCTGTGTGTAGAACTGCTGCATCAGCTGGACGCACAGCTTGTCCCTTTTTCTCCTAAAGGAATTCATCGACTCGAAAAGCCCATTCAGCGACACGGCAGAGTTCTGCGACTGCTGAGCGTACATCGCTGCGGGAGTGCCGGCGAGAGGCTGTCTACCCTGAAGCGCACCGAAGACGCCAGACACCTGCTCCGTCATGTTCATCGCCATCGTCACCACGTTAAGCGGCTGGAGAGCATCCTGCATCGAGTTCATCAGCGTCGGCATAGAGTTGGAGCCATCCCTTGCCGTCACGTAGGGGATGATCGAATTGAAGTCTGCGAAGTGCTCCTCGATGTACTTAAGATCGTACCCGTACTCCTCGGCGACACTGCTCATCGGGACGAATAGGATAGACTTGGCGGCATACTTCGTCATCAGGTCGCTCGTGGCGAAGAGCTTATTGATCAGCTTATTCGTGCTGATGAGGTCTGTGACGAAGGGGTGAACGTCACCGATGAAGAACTCGTGCCACTCCCAGACGAAGGGCGGACGCTCGTGCCAGTAGGGATTGATCCCCATGTCTAGCACTAAGGCATCAGGGGTCAGGTAGTAGTACCTCCAGAAGGTGTCGACGCCCCAGCGGTATTCGAGTAGAAGCATCTCATCTGCAGAGACGCCCATACCTGCCTGCTCCGCTATGCGCCGCTCATTCTCCGCCTGTAGATCCTCCTCCGTGGTGTCGAAGACCGCATTGTAGGTTCCTTTAAGCCGGTCATGCACCCAGAAGCACTCAGCCGTCTCCTTCCGCCACACTTCGTACAGCCTGCACCGCCCGCTCTGAGTGTCCGACGGCGTGAAGAAGTCCCTGTGGAGCCGTGTCCCCTCCGTCGTCATCTCGTGGATCAGTTCATCCCTGTGGTCGCCCGCACTGTACGCCCCGCGGATCTGCCGTGCGCGCGTCTTGCTCCCCTTGGCGAAGAGACGGACAATGTCATCCACCGACAGATCATAGAAAGCACCCACCAGCGAGCAGTCGGTGTAGCGGGGATCACGGGTCGCGCTGTCGGCAAAGAAGCTGTAGGGGTCTACGTAGTCGATCACCACGTCCACACTATTCTCCCTCGCCGCCCAGCCGCACCGAGTGACCGCCAGCCCAGTCACCATCAGCTGCTTAAGCTCCGCAAGGTCAAGTTTGTTTAGCTCATCCTTGTTGTAGATCGTCTTGAGAGTGGCGGTAAGTGCCTCGCTCTCCTGCTGGTGATCCTCAGCGTGCGCCACGCATACCGGCGTGGTCTTGACACTTGACCACACGCCCTCTATAGTTCGGAGGATGTTTCGCACGATATTGTACTGCGACGGATTCAGCCCTATCTGGCGGTACTGGTTGCGCTCCTTGATCCAGCAGCACTTACGCTCGTCCCAGATCAGGTCGGCAAATTGGTCGCCGAAGACAAACTCCTCGTTGCGGCTTATCTCGGCGCGCCACTTGTCCATGGCTCCCCAGGCGTTATGAGCCGACATCAGCAGGTCCGGATCGGACGCAAAGTAGTCCCTCCGCGTCCTCACCCGGTCCCCACTGCGGTAGGGTGCCGGCTGCTTCCCGTACCGCTTGGCGTATCTCTTAATCGTGCGTGCGTCCATAGTGATCGATCTAATTGCGCCAAATATCGGATGGGGAGGGATTAGTTTTTGCCCGCGACTGCCGGCACCCTGCATTGGCGGGCATTTCTGCGAGCCATAGGGGCTTACTTTTGTGGCATGAGTGAGAAGCGAAAAGAATACCGACCGATCAGAGCGCGAGAGGAAGAGATCCCGAAGGGTCCCATCCACTCGTCCAACCTCGCCATCGCCGAGATGCGCCACGACCTGGCGACCATCATCCGCAACAACATCGGTAAGCTCGATGCCGACCTCGCCACGCTGGAGCCCAAAGACCGCATTATGTGTGTCACCCGTCTGGCGGAGTACGTCCTCCCGAAACAAAAGGAGGTTGCCGCTCACGTCGATGGCGAGATCTCTCAGAACATCCAAGCTTCCCTCTCTAATCTCGATGATCTCTTTAGACCCGATAAGGATTGATTGTAAGTTAGAAAGGATGTATTACTATCGTTTGTGGTTAAGTTAAGGTAAGAAGATAGAACTCAGGCGACCGGCAGCAGTGATGCTTCCGGTCGCTCCCATTAATGGCGACAGGCGTCGGGCTTCTCAGCTCGGCGCCTGCCTAGTTAGTAATTATACAAGCAACAAATAGTACACTCAAGTACTAGTCCGATAACTCCCCCTTCAGTGCATCCACCAATCCCGCCTGCACGTCACCCTTAGCCTTCAAGACCATTGCCACACGCTCATCAAGAGTGCCACGTGCGATAAGCCTGTGGACGATGACGCTCTCCTTTTGCCCCTGTCGTGCGAGACGGGCGTTGAATTGATCATACTGCTCAAGGTTCCAGGTCACGCCAAACCATACGATCGTATGCCCGCCCTCCTGCAGGTTAAGCCCGTGACCTACCGAGGCGGGATGACCAAGCAGCACCGGCACGTCACCTCTATTCCATTTCTCGATGGCTCCCTCTTCTGTTGCGTCAAGGGGCGCATAGTCTTCCAGAGCTGACATTATCCGCTCCTTGTCGTGCCGGTAGTTGTAGGCGATCAGTATGGGAGAGACAGCAGTCTCCACGATCTCTTTCAGCCACTCGATCTTAGCATCGTGGAGTAGCTCCCAGTCGTGATCGTCCGTGGTGTACACCGCCCCATTAGCCGCCTGCAGTAGCTTTCCTGATAGTGTGGCGGCATTCGCTGCGGTCACGATAGCCCCGTTCAGCTCCGCAACCGCCTCTTCTTTCAGCTTCTTATACTTCTTCATAGCCGGCTCGGGAAGCTCCACATAGATGTCATTTGTGACCATTGGAGGGAGCTCCAAGTAGTCATCTGCCGTCATCGAGAGCGTGATGTCCGAGACCTTTTGCTCAATGGCTCTCTTCGCCCCATCCCTCAGCCCCCACTTGTACGTGATGTGTCCGTGAGAGACAAGGGGGTAAAAGTACTTGCTTCTGTAGTGCGTGATGAAATGTGTCAGCCGCTCTCCGCCGTCCACAAGGCGGAACTGTCCCCAGAGATCCATATAGCCGTTGGAAGCCGGTGTACCAGTAAGCGCAACCACTCTGGCCGCACCGTCGCACACAGAGCGCATCGCCTTGGACCGCTTCGCCTTGCCATTTTTGAAGAGTGACGACTCGTCGAGGATGATCACGTCAAAGGGACAACCATTGGGATAGACCTGCCCAAAGAGCCAGCAGATATTCTCCACGTTAATCGTATAGATATCTGCACCCTGCTCCAGCGCTTTGTAGCGTTGCTTTTTCGTGCCGATCACCGGCACCACTCTAAGGGCTTGCAGGTGCTCCCACTTCGTCACCTCCTCCGTCCAGGTGTGTAGGGCAATGAGCTTCTTCGTCGCCACCAGCACCGACGCCACCTCCCCACGTGCTATCAAGTCGGAGACTGCAGTCAGGGTACTAACGGTCTTCCCGAGTCCCATGTCGAGGAAAAGGGCGCATCTTGCGTGCGACTTGATGAAGTCCACGGCACGCTTCTGATAGCCGTGGAGGTTGTCTCTACTCAGCATCGCCAAAGAGTGCGTTCAGTCCATCCTCGCTATCGATCACCCTAACATCGTGACCGAGGGCTCTCAGCTTCATAATCACTAACCGCTGCCGTGCGCTTGGTGTGCGTCCCTTGCTCTTCAGCTCCACCAGCACGACACGCCCCTCGGGGAGAAGGCACAGCCTATCCGGGAAACCCGTCATCTGCTGAGAGTGCAGCTTGTACGCCACGCCTCCTGCCTGCTCCGTCCGTTTGACCAACTCCCTCTCCAGCCACTTTTCGCTCTCTCTGTTATCGTGAAACATTTTACTCCTTGTTTTTCGGTTACAAAATGATCCGTGTAGTAACATATATATGCACATATACTACATATATGCTATATGCCCATTTCCCTATATGCCTATCTATCACTATCTTATATCCTGCCTACTATTATCTATAAGTTGTATAGTAATATGTAACCAAGAATGTATATATAGTAGCGTATCAATAAGTTACAATGGTTACAAAAGCGGTTACAAGAAATTTCGGTTGTAACCTTTCGCTCTCTCGGTTACATTTTTTCTGGAGAAATTGTAACCCAAATTGTAACCAAGATTGTTCCACGCTAAGCCTTTCTTCGCCATCCCCTTTTCGCTTTGGAGCTCCCTATGTCCTTGTAGACGGTCGGTTCCCAGTCGGGGCGGGTGGACATGATGCGGTTGACACGCTTGCGGGCGTCGCGCGGTATGCGCCCCTCGATCCGGAATCCCAGCGCCCAGCGGCATATGTCGTCAAAGCAGACCACCGTCCGCTCCTCCAGCGCTTCGCTGTCCAGCTCCGTCACGCCCTGAGCATTATAATAGTAGCCGTCGAGGGTGTCGATGGGTAGCGAGCGGTAGCCGACGGGGACAGGCGTGTCGAGAAATGTCTGTATAGTCTCTTCCCAGACGTCAATCTCCTTATAGGCTTTCTGCACCTCCCTGAGCTGCTCCTCCAGCTCGCGTGAGAGGATCAGCGTCGGGTCGCTCTTGTAGAGCGTCAGTACCTCCGCCCACACTTGGTCCACCACTTGGGGCGTCAGGTAGGTGAAGGGCATCCGGGACGGATCGGTCACCCCCTGCACAAGGATCACCCAGTAGCGTCTCTCTCCTGTGGAGTCCCTCAGGAAGTCGTGCTCGTTGGTGGTGCCGGCAAAGACGCATTGTCGCTTGCGGTAGACCTTGTGCCGTCCGTAGGGAGCGATGAAGTCGTCTGTCGTCTTGGAGAGGAACCCCTTGGCATTGGCGACGCCGGAGGACATGATCCCGACCAGCTCCGGGTCCTCGATGATCCACGCGCCCTGCATCTGAGCCGACGCCTGGCGGATGTTGTCCAGCGAGACCAGCGTCCCACTGTACCACTCCCTCCCGAGCCGCTCAAGGAGCGTGGACTTACCGCATCCGGTCTTGCCGACCAGCACCAGCATATTATCAAACTTCACCCCTGGGCGAAAGATCCTCGCCACCGCAGCCTTGAGCCAACGGATGGTCATCGCTCTATTGAGCGGTGTGTCGTCCGCGCCGAGCGTCCGTATGATCAGCTGCTCCGCTCTCGGCACGCCGTCCCACGAGAGCCCCTCGAGGTACCGCTTGATGGGGTGGAAGGAGTACCGGCTCTCCACGGTGATGAGGGCATCGTCTATGATCTGCCGGTTGTCTATCTTGTAGTAGTGCGACGACAGCCAGCTCCTGAGCTGCGACACGTCATCGTCGGTGACGTAGTCGGGGGCACCGGTCTGCATCGGTCGCCACGGCAGGTCGCGCGTCACGACGGCTCTGTCGTGGAAGGTGTCCCGAGCGAAGCTCCCCCGGATCCGTTTGTCATTCTCGAGGATCTTGATGACGTTGAAGTGGGAGTTGTCGAAGCGCACCCGCCCCGACCGCTCCACCTTATAGATCAGGTCTGTCTCTTATACACATCTCCGAGCCCACGAGA
>CAMXXM010000014.1 GCA_947253195.1 uncultured Porphyromonas sp. | reverse complement strand
CCTCTATGTGTGTACTTTTCTAGGACACCACATTGGCAGAGGTACACTTGGCTTTGCAAAAGACCTAATGTGACCCGTTGCCTATTGATAATCAGACTGTAGTAATCCAATTAAAATTGCTCTCTCTGCTTGAGCCGTGAGGCTTAGACTTGAGATGGCGGATCCAGAGGCGACTGCCACGGAAAAGCGGTCATTCTGTGAAGCAGAGTTGTCAATTTTTTGGTATTTTTGCACGCGGTTAGAATAGTCTGACAGACCAAGAGAGTAGCTATATGTCCTACAATTTCACAGAGATAGAGAAAAAGTGGCAAGCCTGGTGGCGAGACCACAATGTATACAAGGTCACGGAGGAGCCATCTAAGAGGAAGTTTTACTGCTTGGATATGTTCCCTTACCCCTCTGGAGCCGGTCTCCATGTGGGGCATCCGCTTGGCTACATAGCCTCGGACATACTGAGTAGGTACAAGCGGCTCTGCGGCTTCAATGTTCTCCACCCCATGGGATATGATGCCTATGGTCTGCCGGCCGAGCAGTATGCGATCCAGACCGGACAGCATCCTGCCGTCACCACCAAGATCAATACCGACAGGTACAGGAAGCAGCTGGATAACATTGGCTTCTCCTACGACTGGAGTCGAATGGTCATGACCTGCGATCCGGAGTACTACAAGTGGACGCAGTGGGCATTTATCCAGATGTTTCACTCCTACTACGATACTGAGGAGGATAAGGCTCAGCCGATCTCAACGCTTGTGGATCACCTGTCCAAGAGGGGAACGGAAGGACTGAGTGCCGAGGGGTCCGAGGATCTCTCGTTCAGCGCTGACGAGTGGAATGGATGGGATGAGAAGAAGCAGCAGGAGGTGCTGATGAATTACCGGCTCGCTTATAGAGGCGAGACGATGGTCAATTGGTGTCCTGCCCTTGGCACCGTGCTTGCTAATGATGAAGTGAGTGAGGGCTTATCCGTACGCGGTGGGCATCCTGTGGAGCAGAAGGTTATGAAGCAGTGGTGTCTTCGCGTGTCAGCTTATGCGGAGAGACTTCTGTCGGGGCTGGACCATATAGACTGGACGCCCTCGATCAAGGAGACCCAGCGCAACTGGATCGGTCGCTCTGAGGGGGCTGAGATAACTTTTCACCTCAAGGATAGTGACGAGTCGATTACGGTCTTCACCACGCGGGCGGATACGCTCTACGGGGTGACCTTTATGGTGCTTGCTCCAGAGAGTTCTCTGGTGGAGGAGGTGACCACGGCGGGGCAGAGGGAGGTGGTCGATGCCTATCTCAATCGGACGAAGAGGCGATCCGAGAGGGAGCGTATGATGGATCACTCGGTCTCCGGAGTCTTCTCCGGCAGCTACGCCATCCACCCGATAACGGGCGAGGAGATCCCGATCTGGATCAGCGACTATGTACTCATCGGCTATGGTACCGGCGCCGTGATGGCAGTACCGGCTCACGACTCAAGAGACTTTGCCTTCGCAAAACACTTCTCTCTCCCTATCATCCAAGTGGTCCAGGGAAGAGGCACTGAGGTGAGCGATCCGGCAACTTGGGAGGAATCTCTCGATAGCCACGAGGGAACGATGATCCACTCCGGTTTCCTCGATGGGATGAGTGTCGATGAGGCGATCGGTGCGATGAGGGACTACGTAGACGAGCACAAGCTTGGTCGCAAGCGTGTCAATTACCGACTGAGGGATGCGATATTCAGCCGACAGAGATACTGGGGAGAGCCGATCCCCGTCTACTACAAGGACGGCATCCCCTACACTCTGGAAGAGTCGGAGCTACCTCTGAAGCTCCCCGAGGTGGATAAGTATCTCCCCACGGAGTCAGGCGAACCCCCTCTCGGTCGGGCCAAGGACTGGTGTACCAAGGAGGGCTATCCCCTGGAGCTGTGCACGATGCCCGGATTTGCCGGCAGCTCAGCCTACTACCTGCGCTATATGGATCCGCACAATGGGCAGGCACTTGTCAGCAAGGAGGCTAATGAGTACTGGAGGAGTGTGGATGTCTATGTGGGGGGGACGGAGCATGCGACCGGTCACCTTATCTATAGTCGCTTCTGGAATAAGTTCCTTTACGACCTCGGTTATGTCTGCGAGGATGAGCCTTTCCGCAAGCTGATCAATCAAGGCATGATCCAGGGAAAGTCGAGCTTTGCCTATCGTGTCATTGGGACCAATACTTTCGTCTCTCTGGGTAAGAAAGATGCGTATGAGGTCCAGCCGATCCATGTGTCGGTCGGGATCGTCCATAATGACCGACTGGATCTGGATGCCTTCAAGACCTCTCAGCGCGAACTTAGTGATGCAGACTTTATCCTCGAGGACGATGGCTCCTATATCTGCGGTAGTGCAGTGGAGAAGATGAGCAAGTCGTACCTCAATGTGGTCAACCCGGACGATATTATCGAGCAGTATGGCGCTGATACCCTGAGGGTCTATGAGATGTTCCTCGGTCCGATAGAGCAATCCAAGCCTTGGGATACAAATGGAATCGATGGGGCCTTCCGTTTCCTTCGTCGCATCTATGGGTTCTTCTTCGATGACGAAGGGGCGCTAAGGGTGACGGGCGATAAACCATCGAAGGACTCGCTGAAGTCCCTGCACACTGCGCTTAAGAAGGTGACCGAAGGCATTGAGTCCTACTCCTTTAATACCTGTGTGAGTGCTATGATGGTCTGCGCCAATGACCTTGCGAGCCAGAAGTGTACCTCTAGGTCATTGCTTCAAGACTTTGTCGTAATGCTCTCTCCCTTTGCTCCGCACCTTGCTGAGGAGGTGTGGCATGCCTTGGGACACTCCGATAGTGTCGTGGATGCCAAGTGGCCGGAGCTAAATGAGGACTTCCTCAAGGAGTCCACGATTACCTATCCGATATCCTTCAATGGTAAGGTGCGCTTCACTATGGATCTCCCTGCTGAGATGAGTAAGGCAGAGATTGAGGAGGAGGTGCTTCGGTCTGACGACACGCTGCGATACCTTGAGGGTAAAAAGCCTCAGAGGGTCATTGTGGTACCCCGTAAGATTGTCAATATTGTCCTTGGAAGTAAGGACGCTTTCACGAATAGTTTTATTTAACTTATAAATCATGGGCATAAGTAAATCAGCTAAGATCTGGCGCGAGGTAGAGGATTATATTCTGATCTTCCTTACTCTGCTCCTGTACACCTTCTTCTGGAGAGGGTTTATCTTTTCGCACGAGATCACCTCGGGTGGACTCTCCGGTATTGCTTCGGTCATTACTTGGGCTTGTGATAAGGCCGGTATGACCTTCGACGTAGGTTGGCCTTACAATATCATCAATGGTATCTTAGTGATCCTGTCGGTGATCATACTGGGGTGGAAGTTCTCTATCCGCACTGTATTTAGCGTGATTGTCCTCGGTATTTCGATACCGGCATCGGGACAATTCTTTGATACCCCGATGCTGCCCGACGATCCGGCTATGGCTGTGATCATCGGATCTATCGGTATCGGATTCAGCCTCGCAATGATCTTTGCAAGGGGTGGCTCTACGGGTGGTACCGATATTATCGCGTCGATCATTAATAAGTACAAGCATATGGCCATTGGCCGTGCTCTCTTAGCGATCGATGTGATCACTGTGGGACTCTCATGGTTTATCTTCCAGGATCCGGACAAGTTGGTGTACTCCTTTATCCAGATCATCACCTGCAATCTCTCGGTTGACTTCTTCCTCAATGGCTATCGTCAGTGCGTGCAGTTCTTCATCATCTCCTCTAAGTACGAAGAGATCAGTCAGCTGATCATCAAGGAGGCAGGTCGCGGTGTGACCCTGCTCAAGGGTGTAGGGGCATTCTCCGGATCTGATATGAAGGTGATGATGGTCATTGCCCGGCGCGCTCAGACAGCAACGATCATGAGGATTGTGAAGGACATTGACGAGCGAGCTTTCATCACCGAGGCACCTGTAAGGGGAGTCTATGGCGAGGGCTTTGACGTCAACTACGTCAAGCCTACAAAGAAACAGAAAGAGGGGCTTGAGGAGGTGGCTTCTACGACGAGCCAGGGTGAGGACTCACCAGAGTAATATGTGCGAGAGGCATCGGCTGCTCCTGGCGACTCACAATGAGCACAAGACTCAGGAGATAAGAGATCTCATACTCCTCGAGGGACTGCCTTATGACCTGGTGTCCCTCCACGAGATGGGTGACGATGAGGAGATAGAGGAGACGGGGACGACGATCCGTGAGAACTCTATGATCAAGGCTCAGACCTGTCATCAGCGTCACCACATAGATTGCTTCGCTGATGACACCGGTCTTGAGGTGGCGGCTCTTGATGGTCGCCCCGGTGTCTATACAGCTCGCTATGCGGGACCGGAGTGCCGTCCAGCAGATAACATCCGGAAGCTCCTCTACGAGCTGGATGGTGCAGAGGACCGGAGCGCAGTCTTCCGGACTGTCATCACTCTGATCTTGGATGATCAGGAGCACTGCTTTGAGGGCGAGGTACGCGGTGTGATTACGGAAGCGCCTGAGGGGGAGGGTGGATTTGGCTACGACCCGATCTTTCGTCCCGAGGGCTTTGATCGTACCTTTGCAGAGATGAGTGAGGAGGAGAAGAATCGCATCAGTCATAGAGGGAGAGCCACAGAGGCTCTGATCCGTTTCTTAAGGTCACTGTAGTCAATATCCGCCTATGAGCGTGGGAGCATCGAGGATCAGTCTCTTTGAGGACGAAGAGGAGGTTAAGGCGTTTAAGCTGAGTGAATTGCTCGGCAGCGTACGTCGTGCTTTTGAGTCGAGTTTCAAGGGATATTATAGGATCGTGGCTGAGGTGGCGAGCATTAATTCTAATGCTTCCTCAGGACACTACTACCTGGAGCTGACAGAGACAGATGAGCGTGGGCGAAAAGTTGCCTCCTCACGAGCCACTATCTGGGCAGGGAATGCTGCTCGGGTGATGCAGCGCTTCTGTGACGTGACTGGGGACTATCCGCGTGTTGGAATGGAGCTCTTGATGACTGTGAGTGTCTCCTTTCATGAGCTGTATGGTTTCTCCCTCAATATCCTGGATATTGATCCTAATCACACTCTGGGCAATCTGGAGCGCATCCGTCGTGAGACGATTGAGAGACTGAGAAAGGATGGCATTATCAATCTCAATAAGGAGCAGTGTACTCTCCCGACACTTACACAGAGGATAGCCGTCATATCCTCTGCGACCGCTGCAGGGTGGGGTGACTTCAGGGATCAGATGCGGAAGAGCAATCTTGCAGGACTCTTTCACTTTGATCTCTACCCTGCTACGATGCAAGGTGCTACCACGACTCAGACAGTGATACGTGCTTTGGATCGGATATATGATCATGCGGACTCGTATGATGCTGTGGTGATCTTAAGAGGTGGGGGTAGTCCCATCGATCTGTCCGCGTTTGACGACTACAGGCTCTGCGAGTATATAGCCAACTTCTGTCTGCCGGTCATTACCGCCATCGGGCATGAGCGTGACTTCTCTGTGGCTGACCATGTGGCCAATACCTCTGTCAAGACGCCCACGGCGGCCGCTGAGTTTCTGATCCATCGCTTGGAGGATCAGGTAAACAGGGTCGTCGATGCCGGAGATCAGTTGAGTACTCTGCTCCTCAATCGCTATCATCGGATGCAACAGCTACAGGTTGATCACCCCTCGCGATTGGGTAAGGTGCTGTCCACTCTCGAGCGTCGAGAGGGCGATCGTATGCGTCGCTCAGAGAGGCTACTGGCCAATGCACTACATAATCATCAAGAAGCTCTTCGTGATAGCGTCGAGACCCTCGCAAAGCGCGCTACTGCGCTACTCTATGATCGTAGGTTGTATGTCGGCTCTCAGTCCGTCGGTCTTGAGAGCAGGCGCCAGCGCCTATCCACGATCCTGACGAGGGTTGTCCCGCAAGAACAGGAGCGGCTGGACAACTATGCCAAGCTGGCAGAGCTCTATAATCCCGAGAAAATTATGAGACGGGGATTCCTGCCGGTGCTGCAGGGGGGACGTCAGCTCTCCTCTGTCGAAGAGGTGGATAGTGATACAGACATTCAGATCCTGATGATCGATGGCTCCATCGAGGGGCAAGTCTCCCGCATACTTAAGGACAAGACACAATAGACCTATGACTAAAGAAGAGATCAAGGAAAAAGTAGACGCACTGACCTACGATGAGGCTATTGCCGAGACAGAGCGTGTGCTCTCACATCTGGAGGAGGGCAACCTGCCGATTGACGAGGTACTTAGCCAAAGTCGCTACGCAGTGGCGCTGATCACTCATTGCCGGACAAAAATTGCCCAGGTAGGTAAAGAGGTCGATCGTATATTGGACGACTTGGATCCTACTTCCGATAAGGAGTAAGGACTTAGGCACACTAATATAAGGGTCCCTATCAATAACTGTGGAAATGACTGCTTGACCACTGACAGCCATACTGCCATTGTAACAGAGGGCAAGTCGTGTCACGCTTTCTTACGATAAGGAGTGAATTTCGTTAGGGTCAGCGTTCTCTCTCCCCGTAGCACTTCCCAGCCGAGCTTGGTCATCGTAAGGCGACAACCCTTGCTATAGTCAATGGCGATGAGACCATTCTGAGCCATTTGGTAGACATACTCTCGCCATGCCAGCCAAGTCTCGTCCTTTCCGATCCCAAAGGTGGTCAGCCTACTGAGACCTCTATCCCATAGCTCTCTCCGCTGCGATCCTATCAGGATATTTGCTACATCCTCTATGGTAACTGTCTCCTGTGCCCTAACGATGGTACTCATAACCTTTTGGGCATATATCGTACCATCAAAGGTTGCTTCCGGTGGTAAGAGACAGATATCGCAATTGTTGCAGACCTCAGCTGTCTCCTGCCCGAAGTATCCGAGCAGGATATTACGTCTGCAGACAGTAGCCTCGCAGAAGCGCTTCATATACTCCATCTTGGCTCTATTGAGATCCTCATTGGAGTCTTTCATAAGCAACTCGAGGATCTTAAGGTCTCCATAGGAGTAGTACATCACTGCCTCTGCCGGCTGACCATCCCTTCCTACACGCCCGATCTCCTGATAGTACTGCTCTATATTCATGGGCATACTGTAGTGGATCACCCATCTGACATCAGGCTTATCGATCCCCATACCGAAGGCAACTGTAGCGCACACGACCTGTACCTGACCGGAGAGGAACGCTCGGTGTACGATGAGTCGAGACTCGGGAGACATCGATGCGTGGTAAGGGAGAGCACGGATATTCTGACTATTGAGGTAGTCGGATAGCATCTCGGTGTCCTTCCGCTTGGTGCAGTAGATGATCCCACCGGAGAGGGAGCCACGCTCATCGATAAAGTCTGCTATCTCCCTCAGCTTTTCCCTCTTCCTTACCCCTCGGCGTACGGTTATGTGAATGTTGGGTCGATCAAAGTCCCCGACAATCTCTAGGGGATCAGCCAGCTGCAGCTTATTCACTATGTCCTTACGGGTTGCAGGATCTGCTGTCGCAGTGAGTGCGATGATCGGGTGGTCGGGATACCTCTGCTTAAGAAAACCAAGCTGTGAGTACTCAGGCCTGAAGTCGTGTCCCCACTGACTGATGCAGTGTGCCTCGTCAATGGCAAAGAAAGAGACCTTAGCACTCCGCAGGATGTACTCCCCGGTCTGTGACATCAAGGTCTCGGGGCTGATGTAGAGCAGCTTCAGCTTCCCCTTAAGTAATAGCAAAAGTACCTGACGCCGGGCAGCATCAGGCATAGAGCTATTGATGGTGGCAGAGGGGATGTGATGACGATTGAGCGCATCGATTTGATCTCTCATCAGGGCAATGAGCGGCGAGACTACAATGGCGCACCCGTCACGCAGAAGGGCGGGAAGCTGGTAGCAGATGGACTTTCCGCCTCCGGTGGGCAAAATGACCAACTGATCACGACCCTGGAGGAGGTTTCGGCAGGCTTCTTCCTGATAGGGTCTGCAGCTATCGTACCCAAACGCCCTCTTCAGCGCCTCCTGAAGCGTCATCCTTTCTGGATATTGACGTACTTCTGTAATTCCTCGAGCAGCAGGGAGAGCGCTTGCCGCGCGATGTAAGCGCGGTTGGTATTACGTCCCTCATCCTCATGCTCAAGCCAGCGAGAGACCGTTCCCATAGGTGAGTGGACGGCAATCCATGCAGCACATGCCTTGTACCCCTCACTCTCCGCCGGGCCGGCGACACCGGTCGTGGATAGCGAAAATGCAACTCCGGAGAGCTTTGCAACGTGCTCGCACATCGCCATCGCTGTCGCCTCCGAGACTAGCCCATCCCGGATCTCCCGATCTAAGAGTCCGAGTACCTGCTGCTTGCTATGTCGTGTATAGGTCGTCACCCCGGTATCAAACCAGTCAGAGGCCCCGCTGATACTTGTCAGGGTAGCAGCGATCAGACCTCCGGTACAGCTCTCAGCGACGGAGAGATGAGCCCTGATGGACAGGAGAAGGTCGGAGACCTCCTCCGATAGGTGTCCTAAGTCTGACAGATACTTGTGTAATGATTTGTCGTACTCCATATGCCCAAGTCTGATTAGATCGTTATCCTCGAGTAGGGGGCGTCACTCATCTCGCTACGATGGCCGGCAGCATAGAGACAGGCTCCAGCCATAGCAATCATAGCGGCATTGTCCGTTGTGTAGCTGAAGGGGGGGATGAAGACAGCCTTCCCGCTCCGCTCACCATAGTCTACGAACGCTCGTCTCAAGCGACTATTGGCAGAGACACCGCCTGCCACGCCTACCTGATCGATATTGAGATCCTTGGCAGCCCGCTCCAGCTTCTCCATAAGGAGCTCGACAACGGTCTCCTGCAGCGAGGCACAGAGATCCTCCTTGTTCTTATCAATAAAGTCCGGCTCTCTCTCGAGATTGTCCCTCAGTGTATAGAGAAAAGAGGTCTTCAAGCCACTAAAGCTATAGTCGTAGCCACTGATCCTAGGCTTGGCGAAGTGGAAGGCATATGGGTTCCCCTCCTTCGCCAGTCTGTCTACAACAGGTCCACCGGGGTAGCCCAGCCCCATCACCTTGGCACACTTGTCAAAGGCCTCCCCGGCAGCATCATCTATTGTCTTGCCGATGATCTCCATCTCAAGCGGACTGTGCACCAAGATGATCTGAGAGTTTCCTCCCGACACCAAGAGGCAGAGAAATGGGAAGTGCGGGACCGGTCGGTCCTCCCCGGGTTGCTGCACGAAGTGTGCCATCACATGCCCCTGCAGGTGATTGACATCGACCATCGGGATCCCCAGAGCCTGACTCATCCCCTTGGCGAAGTTGACCCCGACCAAGAGAGACCCAAGTAGTCCCGGACCTCTCGTGTATGCAATCACATCCAAGTCCTCCCGAGATATCCCTGCCTGACGGATAGCTTCGCTCACGACGGGGACTACATTCTGCAGGTGAGCCCGACTTGCCAGCTCGGGGACGACACCACCATATTGCTCGTGGACTTTCTGGCTGGCAATAACGTTGGACAACAAGGTCTGTCCCCTCAGCACAGCTGCTGAGGTGTCATCGCAGGAGGACTCGATGCCAATGATGACCTTATCGGGATCTATAGAAAACTGTGTCATACGATACTTGATTACTCACCTACAAAGATACTCAATTGTGTAGGACCTTAGCATCACCGATAGTGATCTAGCCTATGATTCTCAGTATCAGAAAAAGCAAAGGACACCATAGATTGCTCTATGATGTCCTTCGGCATAGCACAAGTGGCTATCAGGGGACAAGAGTCGGCTCAGGGACTCTGATCCTCAGCTTCACATCCTTCCCTCTACCTGTCGTGTCGAGTAGGTAGTGCTCTCCGGGTATGACCTCACCACTGATGATGGCATCGGTAATCATCTCCTCGATATACTGCGCAATCGCGCGCTTGAGGGGTCTAGCACCCAGCTTGGGATCAAAGCCCTTCTCAGCCACGAAGTTACGAGCCGCATCGGAGTACTCCACCAAGATATTGATGTCCTGTAGTCGCTTGTCCAGCTTGCTCAGCTCAAGGTCGGTGATGCAGCGGATATCCTTCTTATTAAGCTGATTGAAGGTTACGATCTTGTCGATACGATTGAGGAATTCGGGGGCAAAGTGCTTATTTAGCGCCTTGCGGATCACCTGATCCGCCGCCTCATTACTGTCGGCAGATAAGTCCTTAAAGCCTATACCGGTCCCAAATTCGCTCAACTGTCGGGTACCGACATTCGAGGTCATGATGATGATGGTATTCTTGAAATTGACCTTATCCCCGGTGCTATCTGTGAGTACACCATCATCAAGGATCTGTAGTAAAAGGTTTTGCACATCGGGGTGAGCCTTCTCGATCTCATCGAAGAGGATGACCGAGTATGGGCGACGCTTCACCTTCACCGTCAGTTCACCGCCCTGGTCGTAGCCGACGTATCCGGGTGGGGCACCTATTAGGCGTGATACGGAGTACTTCTCCATAAACTCGCTCATATCTACTCGGATCATAGCATCCTCGGTGCCAAAGAGCTCCTTGGCGAGCATCTTGGAGAGGTAAGTCTTACCCACACCGGATGACCCGAGGAAAAGGAATGAGCCGATCGGCTTGCCAGGGTCGCGTAGCCCCACTTTATTACGCTGGATGGCCGTTGCAATGTCCCGTACGACGTGGTCTTGTCCGATTACCTTCGACTTTAGCTTACCCTCCAGCTTGCCCAGAGAGCTGAGGTCATTAGCGGAGAAGGACTGCACCGGCACACCACTGCCGAGGGAGACCACATACTCCACCTCTTGGGTATCGACGAGGGTAGGGTCCCCAATGAGGTCACCACGCTCTAAGCTTCGCTTAACCGCCTTGAGATCCTCGTGGTACTGCTTCTCCTTATCTCGCGCTTGTGAGGCAAGGTCGTAGCGTCCCTGATTGACATACTGAAGCTTAAGCTTACGTATCTCATCGATCTTATCTTGATAGGGTGTCAGGTCTACCGGCTTCTGATTCTTGATGAAGGAGTAGGCTCCCGCCTCGTCCATGGCATCGATTGCCTTGTCCGGGAACTGACGATCCGTCACGTAGCGCTCCGTCAGGTGAACTGCCGACTCAAGTGCCTTATCGGTATAAGTCACGTGGTGATGCTGCTCATAGATCGGCTGGAGTTTCTTGAGGATCAGTAGCGTCTCCTCCTCATCGGGAGCATTCACCATGACTTTCTGGAATCGCCGATCCATTGCCCCATCTTTCTCTATGCTCTTGCGGTACTCCTCGAGTGTCGTGGCACCGATGCAGCGGACCTCGCCACGAGCAAGCGCAGGCTTGAGCATACTGGCAGCGTCAATACCTCCCTGCGAGTTTCCACTACCCATAAGGGCATGTATTTCGTCTATGTAGAGGATAATGTCAGGATTGGACTTAAGCTCGTGGATGATCTTCTTCATCCGCTCCTCAAATTGCCCCCGATACATCGATCCCGCAACTACGGAGGCCATATCTAATGATATGATCCGCTTATTGAGGAGGTAGGGCGGGACCTCACCCGCTACGATCCTCTGCGCCAATGCCTCTACGATAGCTGTCTTGCCTACACCCGGTTCACCGAGGAGTAGGGGGTTATTCTTCTTCTTTCTGGCGAGGATTTGGGTGATGCGCTGCAGCTCCTTCTCGCGCCCATAGACAGGATCGAGCTTGCCCTTCTTCACTTGGTCACTGAGCCAGGTGCCGAAGGAGTCCAGTGTCGGGGTCTCTGTCTTACCCTCCTTACCCTTATCTCCGGTCGACTCAGACCCGTCGGGGGAATCGTCTCCATTGAGAGAGGAGGGCTGGTCAAAGAGCGTGTCAAAGTCACTCTGATCGGCTATCAGAGTCTCTGTCAGCTCGCCATGTATCTCCTTGTGATCACTTATATGCTTATCTAACATCTATACAACTTACTTAGTTATGGATTGGGACCCACCTTTGCGTCCTCCATAGAAGTACCCTTGAGTGGGAACTCCTTGGAGCGAAGTACGTCCATCACTAAAGTAGTTGCATAATCCATGCCAAAGAAGGAGGGCTGGATAGCCATGTCATAGCTCTCACAGCGTCCCCAGCGCTTACCAGTGTAGTAATTGTAGTATTGCCGTCTGTTCTTATCCAGCCTAAGGAGTCGGTCAATGGCCTCCTCCTCGCTCACTCCTTCATAATCCCGCTGAAGGTTCCTGACTCTGATCTCCATC
Source organism: uncultured Porphyromonas sp. (assembly GCA_947253195.1). Classification (GTDB taxonomy): domain Bacteria; phylum Bacteroidota; class Bacteroidia; order Bacteroidales; family Porphyromonadaceae; genus Porphyromonas_A. Next base: position 784 of record CAMXXM010000014.1, on the reverse strand, counting down.
GGCTCAGATATATAGATAGTCAGGAGATTGGGGTGATTTCTTAGAGTAAAGTCGGCCGTGTGGCCGAGGAATATGGCAGAGCTCTCTCTTGCCAGCCTGAGTATCGTCTCAGCCTGCATGGAGTGGATATTCTTATTGGATAGAAAGTTGTCGGAGTAGGTGATCATAGACCCTGATGAGGCGTACTCAGCACCATAGAAGATTGGGACTGAGAAGTCTGTATTGTCCTCATTCTGTACAAAGAGATCCCTCCTTATGTTGTGATCCTTAGCTGCTAAGTCAAATATATTGTCCTCGTAGACCGGCACACCAAGCTTTTCCCCCAGCCTGTGGGCAAAGGTGACGCCACCGCTGCACTGGGATCTGGAGATGCAGATAGCAAATTTATTACTCGGTAGAGCAAGCTCCTCATCTTGGTGGATATTATCAGACTCCTTCATAGCATAATAGTTTCTTGTCGTTATATACTCTGTAGGACAAAGTTAAGCAAACCCCTCCATATCGCTACAACGACCACGAGCAACCTTAGTTGCAGTATATTGAAGGTGAGGTGCGCTCTTATGCTTTGCGAAAGTTGTGAGTGCGTGGGTACAGGGAGCAGACACATTACGTAACTGAGTAATATCTTAAGACTTGCTGTTGGTGTGTGACTTTGGTAGCTCAGTGCAGATAGGGTGCCATGATCGATTTTTATCTCAATTTTTACTCAACAAGTATACTCTCAGTATTATCTACTTAACATAATCTCTATTATAACAAAAAGAGGTTTGAGCAAAATCTAGTC
>CAMXXM010000013.1 GCA_947253195.1 uncultured Porphyromonas sp. | reverse complement strand
ATAAGGTTTCGTCGGCAGCGTCAGATGTGTATAAGAGACAGACGTGGAGGGGATCGACCGCTTTCGCATCTCAAGCATAGAGCCCAATCTCATCACCGACGAGATCATCGACTTCGTCAGGGGTAGCAAGCGCTTTGCCCCACACTTCCACATCCCACTCCAGAGTGGCTCTGATAAGGTACTGCGCCTGATGCGGCGGCGCTATCGGCGGGAGGTCTTTGCACACAAGGTGGAGCTGATCCACGAGCTGATGCCGGACGCCTACATCGGCGTGGACGTGATCGTCGGCATGCGGGGCGAGGAGGAGGCGGACTTCGAGGAGAGCGCCACCTTCATCGCCGGACTGCCGGTCTCCAAGCTCCATGTCTTCCCCTACAGCGAGCGAAAGGGCACCGCAGCGCTGCGGATCACCCCTGTAGTCTCGCCTGAGGAGAAGCACCGACGTGCACATCGGCTGATCACCATCAGCGACCACAAGCTGAGCCTCTTCACCCGGAGCCGGGTGGGGAGCGAGCGGCGACTGCTGGTGGAGGAGCCGGAGGAGCAAGAGTGGCTCTATGGCTATACAGAGAATTATCTCCGCGTCCGGATCCCCTATCAGCCGGGGCTCGTGGGCAAGGTGGTCAAGGTCCGGGCAGATCACGTGGTGCCGGGGCATCCGGACTTGGTGGAGGGCGTACCGGTATGAGGAAAAAGGTTGCCGTCGTCGTACTCAACTGGAACGGCTCCACGCTGATTCCACACTACCTCCCGACCCTGCTCGAGCATACCGACCCGGAGCTGGCAGACGTGATCGAGGCGGACAACGGCAGCACGGATGACTCCCTCGAGATACTGGCGCAGGACTACCCTCGGGCGGTGGCGCTCCCACTCGGAAGCAACCTTGGCTTCGCCGCCGGGTACAATAAAGCCATCGCCGAGCTGGAGGGGTACGACTACATCTGTCTCCTCAATGACGACGTCCTTGTGACCAAGGGCTGGCTGGAGCCGCTGGTCGCCTTCCTCGACAGCCACCCCGAGGTGGTCTCCGTCCAGCCGACGATCCGCTGGGAGCGTGAGCCTGAGCGGCTCGAGTATGCCGGCGCTCTCGGAGGCTATATGGATCGGCTGGGCTATCCCTTCTGCCGAGGGCGACTCTTCTCCACCCTCGAGGAGGATCGCGGACAGTATGGGCGGGAGCCGATGCCGGTCTTCTGGACCAGCGGTGCCTGTATGCTCTGCCGACGGGAGGCCTACCTCGATGCCGGAGGACTGGATGAGACCTTTGTCGCCCACCAGGAGGAGATCGACCTCTGCTGGCGCTGGCAGGCTGCCGGGCACGACCTATACGTCATCCCCGAGAGCGTCGTCTACCACTGGGGGGGAAAGTCGCTCCGCGCAGACAACCCACGGAAGACCTTCCTCAACTTCCGAAACAACATCCTGATGCTGCGGAAGAACCTCCCCTCGCGAGTCCTCCGCTCCACGCTGCGGAAGCGGTGGCTGCTCGACCACATCGCCGCTCTCCAATTCCTCCTCCGCGGTCACCTCGGTGATGCCCGAGCCGTGCTGCGTGCCAGGCGAGAGCTGCGGAAGCTCCGTCCCGTGCGAAGTGGCGGCGACCCGGAGCGCGCCTACAGCCGACTTTATCATAGATCCATTCTCCTCGAGTATCACCTCCGAGGACATCATACCTACGACAGACTATCACCATGAGACCGACACTTGCACTTATCATCCTCTTGCTCCTCACCGGCTGCGTCAGTAAGGAGGAGCGCGCCGCCAAGCATCTCCTTGCCGAGGCGCAGATCGCCTATCAAGACTCCGACTACAGCCTCTCAGCTCAGCTCCTTGACTCCCTCCACCGCACCTACAGCGGAGCCGTGGAGACGCGCAAGGTGGCACTCCACCTGCAGCAGCTGGTCCGCACGGCCACGGCAAGGCGAGACTCGATCCGGATGACCTCGCTCGCCGAGGAGGGCGTCGCTCGACTCGACTCGCTGCAGCGGCTCTTCAAGCTGATCGAGTACCCCCGTATGCCGGATGAGAACATCCTCCGATACAAGGGTTACGACCCCTCCGCTGCCAATCCTGAGGCAAACTTCCTCGATGCCTATATCAAGGCAGACGGCAAGATACAGCTCATCGCCGGCACCTCAGCCCCCAAGGCTCAGGACGTCACCTACCTCCGACTGATGGAGGAGGCCGGCGGGACCTACGTCCTCAGCGACACCATCCCCTACGACAAGGCGCTCAACTACCGCTTCCGCACCGGTGGAGTGACCCACGAGCGGCTGACCCTCTCCCTCGAGGCATCGGAGCGGCTGGGTGCTTTTGTCCACGCCACCCCCGCCTCGTCTGCCATCCGGACCTCCTTCGGACCTCATGGCAAGAGCTTTACCCTCGATGCCCGAGCGCGTGAGGCGATCAGCGCCACCTACCTCTACTTCCGTACCTACGTGGGGATAAAGAATGCGGAGGGCGAAGTGGAAGCCGCCACCGCCCGAGCCGCCCACTTCGGTGCCAAGGCTCACCTCAGTACCTCGCAGAAGCAATAAGCTGTCAATTTTTCTTAGGCATCAGCACCCGGTCGGGGGCGTCCGGCAGGGCATCGAAGGGGGAGGTGTAGACGATGACGGTGCCGGGGACGATGGAGAGCATATCGGCAAGGACTGCTCCCGCTTCGCTCCGAGCGCGGGAGAGATTCTCTGCCGAGGAGACGCGACGTCGCGCTTCCTCGACCGCCTTCAGCCGCATCGCATTCTCCTGCTGTGTCGAGAGCCTTGGACCGATGAGGTTGGTCCCCAAGTCACGGCTCCAGACATCGACTAAGACGAAGCCCCGAGTCTCATCCTCAAGGATCGCCACCTCAGGCTGAGGCAGCCGGACGAAGAGCGTATCCCCGTGCTGCACCGCCGCCAGCTGCTCCACATCGAAGTAGATCCTCGTCCGGTAGTGCCCCACCCCGAAGGCCTCAGTCCGACCGGTGCGGTAATTGACCGGCACCACCTCCTCGCTCTCCAGCACCGTCACCCGCAGCACATCCGTGATGTCGGTGATGACCGTATCGTAGAGGTGGGAGAGCCTGGTTCGCTCCTTTGCCCTCTCCCCCCGCAGGATCAGGATGCCCCCGAGGATGAGGAGCGCAAGCCCCGTGAGGACAATGGCATACAGCCCTTTACTCTGCCTACTCATGGCGGTCAAAAGCTATATGAACCATCTCGTAGCCGCGCGAGTGCAGTAACCCCCGGAAGTAGGCGGTCGCCTGTCGCTCTCCTCGCTGACGCAGCATATCGTAGGTGGTACTGCCCGGGCGCAGCCGAGCAGCGGTACGCCGGGAGACCTCATCCTGCAGCTCCTTTCGCTCCTCCGAAGTGATAGGCCTTTTCGTGCCGGTCACCCGCTCGTGCAGCACCTCGAGCGTGGGGGAGCGACCGGCAAGCTTCACCTCCACAGGAGGCAGGGTAAGCCACACCTTCTTCCCCTCCACCCGCACCTTGTCGGTACCGAGCTCGCTCAGGTCGATATAGGCGATGGCGGTATGGGTAAATGAGTAGACCCCGATGCGGTCACCGGGTCGGAGGAGGTTGTCGACGTAGTCGGCCGCCTCGCTGAGAGAGCGGATGCCATCGATCGTGGTGCCGCTACCACGGATGATGAAGCTCTCCGTCAGCTCCATCTCCGTCAGCTCAAAGTGCCGGACTGAGCGGACCTCCCCGAGGATAGCCTCGTCGTCAGGGACGCCCTCACCGCATCCGGTAAGGAGGAGGAGGAAAAGGAATAGAAGGAAAGAGAGCCTACTTTTTCTCATCACCGGGGAGAGGAAGCTTCTCTCTAAGGGAGCAGACAAAGAAGAGGACCATCGACGTGATCTCGATGATCAGCCATGTGGTGAGCGGGAAGTCGGGGACGTAAAATGGGTTGAAGACCACTCCGATGCCCAGCATCAGGACCACAAGGAGATTGATCCGCGACCTCTCCATCAGGCGCTTGTAGACGTAGTAGAGGGCAATGCCGCAGATCAGTAGGTGCATCAGGTGCATCACCCACGGCAGCCCGCCATCGGGCATGTCCAGCCGGTCGCCTCTCACCCTCAGGAAGAGTGAGATCAGGCAGGCGAGTGACCCGATAGTATAGAAAAACTTATTATTCATATCTGCCAACAAAGGTACCAACTCCCTATCTGTTTTTCAAAGGTCTCATGGTGTAAATATAATGATTATACATCTGATCTACAAGGAAATATGGCACTTTTATCGTGCAAAGGTCTCTAATTATGAATCGCTGTAAGCCAAAAAAACTCCTGGGTCTACTGCCGATCTTGCTGCTTCTCCTACAGACAGGATGCACGATCGGTGACGAGCTGAGTGAGACGGCGACCCTCACCCTCTCTGAGGTGGGGATCGTCTCGCTCGATCCGGGTAAGGTGAGTCGCGAGATCGGTGTGACGACGGATGCTCCTGACTGGAGCTGCTATACCGCCAATAGCTGGATCTCGGCCACCAAAAAGGATGACCACACCCTCCTCCTCAGTGCGGAGGCCAATCCCTCCTCAAGTGCTCGCTTAGGCTCCGTGGTGGTGACCGCCTCCGGGGTACGTCGCCAGCTCACCATCATGCAGGGAAAGGGCACGGAGGTGATCATTGCTCATGCCGGTAGCAGTGCCGGCTCGAGTGAGCTCAAGGTTACCCAGTGGGGTGAGACCCGCTCCATCGACGTGGAGAGCGGTACCGACCTCTGGACCGCCAAGAGTGATGACGAGTGGATCACCGTCACGCCCTATCCCGTTGCCAAGCGGATCGATGTCCGTGTAGCTCCCAACCGCAATCGCGAGCCGCGCGAGGGGAAGATCATGATCACCCTGCAGGGTGAGAGCAGCGGAGGTGCTGAGATACGTGTGACCCAGAGTGGAGTTGACTGGTTTATACTCCCCTATATGAACTTTGAGACAGCGACAAGGCCCGACATCCAGCTCTTCGAGAAGGAGAGAGGTGGTGCCATCGAGGATGAGAGTGAGCGCTTCTTCACCTTCTCCACTACGAGCAGCGCCTTCCCTCGTGTCGTATATACGATCTATGCGGGTGGGGCCTACCTGTATGCTCAGGTGGATGCCTCCTCGACACAGCTCCTCCTCGGTGAGGCGCGCCTGGAGCTGATCAGCTTCCTCAAGGAGAATGGCTTCACCGAGCAGGTGGATGAGAATACCTTCCGCCACAAGGATAAGCGCAATCTGACAGTAGAGATCAAGCCTTTCTTCAAGAATACACCACACCTCCTCTTCTCCTACAAGCCGGAGCAGCCTGTGGCAATGCCTACCTTTGACACCCTGCCACTCGGACTGACCGACTTTGGCATCACGAGGGAAGAGGTGAAGAAGTATGAGGACAGAGTTGGCGGTAAGGAGACCTATGATAACGATGGGGATGAGTACGAGTTTGCCACTCCTCCGGGTAAGTATCAGGCCGATGGACGGCTCTATCTCTTCCACCAGGATAAGAAGAGCGGCATCTACCTGCTCGAGAAGACCCGTCAGTACTTCCTCGACACGGATCGTGCCTTCTGGAGCTACAAGGGGTACTTCACACCGACCAACGAATTTATGGAGCTCTGCGAGAAAGAGGGCTTCCACTTCGAGGAGTACAATATCCTCGAGCATGTCTACGTCTTTGTCTCCAAGGAGAAGGGGCTGACTATGGGGGCTCAGTGCAAGAAGTTCTTCGGAGATCCCAAGCCGATCATCGTCCTGCAGATCAATCCGGGGACCAAGATGATTGCTCACAAAACCAACCGTAAGTAAACCACCACACGACACAATCAGATCATGAATAAATCACTATATATACTTGCATCGCTCCTCACGGCACTCCTCTGCTTCGGATGTACGCCTGAGAGCTTAGAGAAAGAGCCGACCATGCTCGAGCTCGATAAGCCGGAAGTACGCCTCACCAAGGACAAGGGCGAGCTGGTCGTCAGCGTGAAGACCAATGAGGAGTCCGTCGTCGCCATCAGCAATAGAGACTGGATCACCGCAGTACCTGAGGGTAAGTCCGTCAAGCTGGTCTATGATGAGAATAAGGTGATCGGCCAGCGTGATGCCGTCGTGCTCGTGCAGGCGGGAGACTTAGTCAAGGCCCTTAAGGTGACTCAGGAGGGCAACGCTCTCGATGTGACCACAGTCCCCGAGGCGATCGTACTGGAGCCGTGGGACAGCGAGGTCACCATCAGTGTCCGCGTCAATGGTGAGGGCTGGACCTGCACCTCAGCCACCGACTGGATCCGGGTCACCTCTCTCCCGTGGAAGAAGGCGGTGATCCTCCGCGCCGATGCCAATAAGAGTGGCGGCGCGCGTCAGAGCGAGATCATCTTCCAGGTAGAGGGAGAGGCCGATGCCGTAGCGGTCCCTGTGAAGCAGAAGGAGTGGTCCCTCTTCCTCCTGCCCTACATTGACTTTGAGTACGGCACCATGAGCCTCATCTCCCACTTCGAGATGGAGCGCAGGAGTATGATCAATCAGACCCTTACCGGCTCTGTCTCCTTCACCACCACCAGCCCGATGCTGAGTAAGATCGTCTACTCCTTCTCCACCAAGGGTGTGATGACTGCCGCACAGGCTTACATCGCCGCCGACTACACGACCACTGATGAGGATGGAGAGACGATGATCACCAAGGAGGCGATGCATGTCATCGACTCCGCACTCCTCGCTGAGGGCTTCACGGAGAAGCAGGGCAAGCTACGCTACTTCAATCCCGGCAATCGCGTCGTAGCCTCCATCAAGGATCACACCTACGAGCCCGATATCGAGTACATCTTCATCCCGAAGCAGCCGCAGGCATACAAGACCTTCGACAAGATCCCCTACATCCCCGTCAAATTTGGTGCCGACTACAGCGAGGTCCAGAAATACGAGCAGGAGAATGGCGGTGTCTACACCCCCGCAGGCGACTCGTATGATGATGCCCATAACATCTGCTACCACGAGTACAAGGTGCCCGGCAGCAAGCAGATCAAGTCGCGCAACTACTTCCTCAGCTGGGATGCCTCCAAGGGGAAGGTCGGAGCCCTGCTTGCTACCTTCCAGGAGTGGTCTGATATCAATCTGGTCTACTGGGAGTACAATGGTCGACTCAATATCACCGAGGAGTTCCTTGCCCTCTGTGAGAAGGACGGATTTAAGTACAACGGCAAGACCTCTGACGGTAAGATGGATGTCTTCATCAATGACACCAAGGGGATCCAGATGAAGACTCAATTTGCCCACTTCGAGGGCGAGGAGGATCCGTCGCTCGTCGTCATGATGCTGCCCTACGTCTCCTCCAAAACGCAGATGAGTGCTCTCGACCATAAGATGACTCAGATGAAGAAGCTATGGAAATGAGAAAAAAGCCAAGTATGGGGCTCTTAGCCCTCCTCATTGCCCTCGGACTCGGCCTTGCCTCCTGCTCCGACAGGACGGCACTTGACCCCGAGGAGCCTGAGAAGTCTGCCGAGGTTGATCCGGCAGGTCAGGGGGCGACAGTCCCCGGTCTCGTCCGCGTCCGACTGACGCCCGACCTGGCCGACAAGATCGGTACCCGTGCCCTCCGTGCTGATGATCCTGCGCTCCGGAGCTGTGATGCGCCCATGAGTGATCTCCTCCGGAGTATAGGTGCTCGCGAGGTGAGGCCGGTCTTCATCATGGAGCCGGCCTATGAGAAGCGTATGCGCCGGGCGGGGCTCCACCTCTGGTACGACATTATCCTCGATGAGAGTGCCGGTGAGAGTACCACACTCCGCTCGGCGTCTGAGGTCGCTGATCTCCCCGGAGTGGATCTGGTGGAGCAGGTGCCTCTCTATCGGACGATGGATGAGCCGGTATTCTTCCCCCTGCGAGCCTATAGCTTTGACTCAGAGCGGGACGAGAAGGATGTTATGCCCTTCAACGACCCCTACCTCCGCAAGCAGTGGCACTACCACAATACGGGATCGGGACTCAAGTCGCTCAAGGGGGCTGATCTCAACCTCTTTGAGGCGTGGAAGCAGGAGACCGGAGACCCCTCCGTCATCGTCGCTGTCATCGATGGTGGTGTCTACTACGAGCATGAGGACCTGGCTCAGAATATCTGGGTCAATCCCAATCCCGGTCAGGGCGAGTACAAGGATGATATCCACGGATACAACTTTGCCGACGAGGATGCCAATATCGCTTACGACGCCCACGGCACGCACGTGGCGGGTGTGATCGCTGCGGTGAATAATAATGGCATCGGTGTCTGCGGTGTCGCCGGTGGTAATGGCAGTCCCGACACCGGTGTACGGATCATGGTCTGCGATGCCTTTGGGCGAAAGAATGGGCAGGCCTTTGAGCGCGCCTTTGCCTACGCTGCCAATCATGGCGCCGTCATTGCGCAGAATTCCTGGGGTGGCTCCAAGTTTATGTCCCCCTCTCTCAAGGCTGCGATCGACTACTTCATCGACTACGCCGGCTGCGATGCCGATGGCAATCAGCTGCCCGACTCCCCGATGAAGGGTGGGGTGGTACTCTTTGCTGCCGGGAATGAGTCCTCGGACGATATGTCCTACCCGGCCGCTTACGGTCCGGTGGTGACCATCTCCGCCATGGCTCCCGACTGGAAGAAGGCGTACTACACCAATCGTGGTGAGTGGATCAACCTGATGTGCCCCGGTGGTGATCTCCACTATCCCGGTGGACAGATCTACAGCACCTCCATACAGAAGAAGGTGGACGAGCAGACGGGGAATATCCTTTCCGTCCAGAGCTACTACGAATTTATGCAGGGGACCTCGATGGCCTGTCCTCACGCCAGTGGAGTGACCGGACTGATCGTCTCCAAGTATGGCGGACGTGGCTTCACGAATGCTGACTGTAAGCGTCGCCTTCTCTCTGCCCTCCGCCCGTCGGACATCAATGAGTACAATCCGGGATTTGAGGGCATCCTCGGTGCCGGATACCTTGACGCTGCTCGTGCGCTCGACAGCGACACCTCCAAGGCTCCCGCACAGGTCAAGGACGTAAAGGCAGAGCCGGGATATACCGACCTGACCATTACCTTCCCTGCCGTGGCAGACCCTGATGACCGTACCGCAAGCTACTACGTCATCTACTACAGCAACAAGGAGCCCCTCACCGCCTCTACCTACAAGAGTGCGAAGTCGACCAAGGTCTTTGGACTGAAGTATAATGTGGGCGATAAGGTCTCCTATACCAGCCACAACCTCTCGATCCATCAGAGCTACCACTATGCCATAGTGGCGATAGACCGCTGGGGCAATGAGGCAGCACCCACCTTCTTCTCCTCCTCTACGCTCGACAATGCCGCTCCCGTGGTGACCGTAGAGGGACCTAAGGAGATCCGCCTCGCCGGCAGTGAGACAGCTCGGCTGCTCCTCAAAGTAGCCGACCCGGAGGGTCACACCTGGTCCTATACCATGAAGGGCGATCTCCTCGGCATCTCAGCCAATAGAGAGGGGGAGACGATCCTCGTCGATCTCTCGGCAAGAGGCTCCGTGGGGAAGCACGACTTCTCTGTGGTCGTGAGGGACCAGTATGGCGCTGAGACGGAGGTGAAGATCTCCTACGAGGTTTACCTCAACTCCGCCCCCGTGCTCTCCAAGCCGATCACTCTCACCTATCTCCCGATAGGGCGTGAGCAGACCATCTCTCTCGGAGACTTCATCACCGATCCCGATGGGCATAAGCTGACCTACGCCGTCACCTCCTCAGCGGATCAGGTCGTTGCGGTGAAGCTGCATGATGGTGTGGTCACCCTCAGGGGACTCTCCAAGGGTAGCTCCACGGTGCAGATACATGCTGTCGATGAGCTGGGTGCTGAGCTCTATGTCAGTCTCAGCATCCGGGCAGTGGCTGACGATATAGTCTACCATGTATACCCGATCCCGACCTATGGTGACCTCAATGTCGTCCTCTCGGGACAGATCGGTAGCGCCACCATCTCCGTCATCGCCGGCAATGGGTCGGTAGTCCACAAGGAGGCTGTCAGTGGCATCACGGGTGAGGGGAGTACCCACAAGATGGATCTCTCCAAGCTCGCCGGTGGCAAGTACCTGCTCCAGGTGGAGGGTAATAATGGTCTGAAGTATACCCGATACTTCGTGAAGTACTAATTGACTCATACCCTATGTATATCATGAAACCAATATACGTCATTGCTCTCCTCCTCGCCGGGATCACTCTCACCGCATCCGCCCAGGACTCAGGGACGCTGCCCGTGCTCTCGCAAAATCCTGATGCACTCTCTGCCGCCATGGGACAGACGGGCGGTAGCACCCTCTCCGGAGGGCACTATATCTACTCAGCACCCGGGGCAGTATTTGACCGGAGTGAGCGCTTCTCGCTCTCCTACACCGGCATCATCGGTACGGGACATGACTCGATGTGGTCGGGGAGTGGATTTTACAACGCCGTCACCGGGAGCTGGAGATTTCGCGACAAGCATGCCCTGATCGCAGGCTTCCGCTACCTCGGCGGGGGAAGTGTCCTCACGTCAACGGAGAGCGGGGATGGTCGTGAGATACACCCGATGGACATCACCGCCGACCTCGGCTATGCCCTTCGCATCAACAATCACTGGAGAGCCTACGTGGTGGGACACTTCGTCGAGTCGTACATCGGTAAGATCGCTCTCACCGGTGGTGGGTCGCTCGGTGCCACCTACGGCAGCCGGCTCTCCTCTATACCCCTCGGGTACACCCTCGGAGCCTCTCTCCGTAATCTCGGTGGAGCGGTACTCTACGGCAAGAAGAGTGGCAAGTACTCCATGCCCGGCTCCGTCACTCTCGCCGGTAACCTGCGCTATGGGCTCACCTCGGAGTGGACGCTGCTCGCTGCGGTGACGGGGGACTACCTTGTCCGGCCCGCCTCTGCCAAGCAATACGCCGTCGGCGTCGGACTGGGTGCAGCATTCCTGGACGTGATGAGCTTCCAGCTCGGTGGCACCATACTGCCGGGCCGGTACTTCCTCACCGGAGGTCTCTGCTGCCAACCGATCCGCACTGCCTCCGTAGGTCTATCGTGGAGAGTTGCCCCGCAGCAGCGGGAGTCCAATCACCTCGCCCTATCTGTAGACTGTCACTTCTGAGCACTACAGTCTGGGGTCACTACTAAGCAACCCCGGCTCTCAGCATAAGGTGATTGTGCACCGGAGCCACATCTAAATAGCGGTATTAGTCTCGACTAATACCGCTATTAGTTTATACTCTATCGTGACCTCCCCTGACACTTGGTGTAGACCTGGGTACCGCTTATGGTATTTGCTTGTCGCTGCTGACTCTGATATATCTCTCGGTATAAGTTAGTGATTAGATCTCTTGCAGAGGTCTAAGTCGGAATTAAGTAACTCACAAAAAGAGATTAGCTGTTTTGAGCAGACCATCAGGGATCTATTCCGTGCCCCTTAGAGGATTGAGTGTCGGATAGTCTATGTTTTTGGTCCTAAAGAGACTGGAAGAGTCCAGTCTGCGAGACATTCCCCACCGGTTAGGGGGGGATGTCCTTACAAGGGAACCGGGCGACACACCGATAGCCGACTTATTACAACGGCAGTGTAGCCTCGTTAGAAGAGGAGGCTGTAGGAGAGGGCGGCGTAGAAGAGCCCGTAGTTATTCTTACTATTGTACGTGTAAGCCTCCGGGTGGATCACCGCTTCGTCACCGGACCACTTGAAGAGGTAGGCATCCATGGCACCGCCCTTGAGCTCCACGGCTGAGTGTGCGGTGCAGCGGTACCTGACACCACAGCCCAGCTTGAGCCCCAGTCCCCAGGCCTGTGCCTTGCCGTAGTCCTTGGAGTCAGCAAGGGTGGTGTAGGCATTGGAGGCGTGTGCTGCTCCCAAGGTGGCGTAGGTGAAGAGCTCCATCCGATCCATAACAAAGGGATGGTAGTCCACCACATGGATCCCAAGTAGGTCCACTGCAGCCTCGCTTAGGAGCGGATGACCCTGGAGACTTGCCTCCATAGAGATATTGGACCACTCAAGCCCTATCGTGGTGGCACGATCCCTGAGGCGGTAGCCGAGGGAGAGCCCCATAATGGGTCTCATACCTCTGTAGACCTCTGCATCGGCTCTTCGGATCGAGGCGAGCGAGGCATCAGGTGTGGTTAGGCCTGCGCCCTGCGTAAGGGTGAGCTCAAAGGAGGGCGATCTGAAGTCCTCTCGTGTCTGAGCTACGCCCGTAGTGGTGAGTGTGAGGAGGGCTGCCAGAGCGATGGCGAAACGGTGATAGGTTTTCATAACTGTGGTTATTGTATTGGCTAATAAGTCACTTAGTGGTCGTCGCGCTTGGGAAGGTAGGGGGTGACATCCTCGCCGAAGTGGGCGAGCTCCCGGACGAGGTGGGAGGAGATGGCGGCAAACTCGGGGCGGGTGAAGAAGAAGAGGGTGTCTAGTCCGAAGTGGCTGAGGTTGGTCTCCGCCATCTCTCGCTCTGTCTCCATATCTCTCACGGAGCGAATGCCGCGGATGAGTATCGTCGCACCCACCCGCCGGGCGTAGTGGGCTGTGAGCCCCTCGGAGGAGGTGACTGTGATGCGCGGCTCATCGCGATAGAGCTCAGCAATCTGCTGCACCCGCACATCGGGTGCCGTGTCGTACTGCTTGCCGACATTGACGCCCACGAGGATGTGCAGCTCATCGACGACACCTAAGGCGCGGCGGACGAGGTCATCGTGCCCTATCGTGAAAGGGTCAAAGGAGCCGGCGAAGACGCCGATGAGGGGCTTACTCATTAGATGTCGTCGGTCTCAAGGTTGTCTACGATGAAGTCCTGCCGCTCTCGGCTGTTGGTGCCCATGTAGAATTTTAGCAGCTCCGAGACATTGTCCTCTTTCTTCATCACCACGGGGTCGAGCCGCATATTCTCGCCGATGAAGTTGCCAAACTCCTCCGGCTTGATCTCTCCGAGACCCTTAAATCGGGTGACGGAGGCGCCCTTGCCGATCTTCTTTATCGCCTCATTGCGCTCCCGCTCGTCGTAGCAGTAGAT
>CAMXXM010000012.1 GCA_947253195.1 uncultured Porphyromonas sp. | reverse complement strand
GTTGCCTACTACCTCTTCTACATCATAACGGAGCTCTTCCGGAGACGTCCCCATGCGATCGAGGAGATAGCGCACGCTTTTTTTTCGCACCTCTATACGACTGTGCCCTTTGGGGCGCTGATGCTGCTCTGCTATATGGCTCCGGAGGATACAGGACAGTACCTGCTCAGCTTTGATCACACGTTCTGGTTGCTGCCGATATTTGTATTTATCTGGCTCAATGACTCTGGCGCTTATTGCGTCGGCAGTATGATCGGCAAGCATCAGATGGCGCCGCACATCTCCCCTCACAAGACTGTGGAGGGACTGCTGGGCGGTATAGCCTTCACTCTCTTGGGAGCGGTGGCATTCTACTACTTCTTCCCGGCAGTGACCAGCTTGGTTAACTGGCTCATCCTCGCTGCCATCGTGGGCTTCTTTGCCACCTGTGGGGATCTCTTTGAGAGCCTGTTAAAGCGTTGCTATGATGTGAAGGACTCCGGGCATATCCTTCCCGGGCATGGAGGCATACTGGACCGCATCGATAGCACGATCCTTGCGGCGCCCCCAGCATTCATCTTCATCATCCTCTTTGTCTACCTCTGACAGAGTCACTCGAGTAGCCCCTCAGGCAGGGTGAGGCGAAGGATGTGGTGCGCCTCATCGAGTGTCTCTATCCACTCTTTCACCCAGGGGAGTAGGTGCTCTGTCCCATCGTCTGAGCGTACACACAGCAGGACGTTAGCAGTACTGTCATCGTACCGCTCCACTATACCGAGATAGGAGTCGTCATTAGAGCTGTAGACTCGCCATCCGACAAGGCTTTGGTAGCTCTCGCCCTCATCCTGAGTCAAGTCGTGCTGATCGCTCGGTGCGGCGAAGGTGGGACAGCCACGGTATAGCTCAGCCGTCTCCACGTCATCCACGCCGGAGACCTTGACGACCACTTGACCGCTCCGGTCCACCAGTTCCTCGATCTCAAAGGGAACCTTAATCCCCTCTATCTCAATGAAAATGTAGTCGTCCAGTGCCGTCTCCGGGAAGGAGTCGACGATGAAGTCGCCCATCGTGCCATAGGTCTTAAGTATCGGACCGAGGGCGATGTAGTGGTCAGGTAGCAGCCGGAGATCTGTGGGTTTCATCGGGGAGATGTTAGTCGATGCGACTTATCGAGGCACCGATGGCATTGAGGCGCTTGTCGATATTTTGGTAGCCGCGGTCGATCTGCTCGATGTTATTGATGCGGCTCGTCCCACTGGCCGACATGGCTGCGATGAGCAGCGCAATACCTGCACGTATGTCGGGTGAGTCCATCGTGGCGGCACGGAATGGGTGAGAGCGGTCAAGCCCGATCACGGCAGCACGGTGAGGATCGCACAGGATGATCTGTGCGCCGATGTCGATCAGCTTGTCCACAAAGAAGAGTCGGCTCTCAAACATCTTCTGATGAAAGAGTACGCTTCCTCTCGCCTGCGTCGCCGCCACCAGCATCACGCTGATGAGGTCCGGTGACAGTCCCGGCCAAGGAGCGTCCGCAATGGTCAGGATAGAGCCGTCCATAAAGGTGTCGATCTCGTAGTGCTCCTGTGCTGGGATGAATAAATCCTCTCCCCTCATCTCGGTTCGTATCCCCAGCTGCTGAAATGCCCGGGGGATCATCGCCATCTCCTCGATATGCGGATTGACGATGGTGATCTCGGAGGCGGTCATAGCGGCCATGCCGATGAAGCTCCCCACCTCGATCATATCGGGCAGGATCGTGTGGTCTGCTCCTGACAGGTGGTCAACTCCCTCGATCGTCAGTCTATTGCTTGCGACTCCCTCTATCTTGGCACCCATCGCGATGAGTAGCCGGCAGAGCTGCTGTACATATGGCTCGCAGGCGGCGTTGTAGATCGTGGTGGTACCCTCGGCAAGGACGGCCGCCATGATGACGTTGGCGGTGCCGGTGACCGATGCCTCCTCTAAGAGCATATACTTCCCGTGCAGTCCGTCCTTAGCCTGCATCGAGAAGAGCTCAGTCTCCTCGTCATAGTCAAAGGTGGCTCCCAGACTCTGGAAGCCTTGGAAGTGAGTGTCGAGCCTGCGCCGACCTATCTTGTCTCCTCCCGGCTTTGTGATCACGGCCTTCCCGAAGCGTGAGAGTAGGGGACCCAAAAGGAGGATCGACCCCCTCAGCTTGCGGCACTTGATAAGAAACTCCTCCGAGTAGGCAAAGTCAAGATTGACATCATCGGCCTGGAAGCAATAGGTATCCTCACTCTCCTTAGTCACCTTCACCCCCAGATCCATCATCAGCCGGATGAGGTTTTTCACGTCGAGGATGTCAGGGACATTGGAGATGCGGACCTCTTGGTCGGTAAGCAGGGCGGCAGAGATGACCTGTAGGGCCTCGTTTTTGGCCCCCTGAGGGACGAGGGTCCCCTTCATCTGCCGACCACCCTCTATGACAAATGCGCCCATGATACTTATCTTCTTTTCTTCTTATTATGGTTGCCGCCCTTATTCCCTCGCCCCCGATTATTGTTGCTGCCCTTCCGATTGTTATTACTCATGTGGGGAGTGTTGCCGGTCGGGGCTGTGAGAGCTCCTGCCTCAGGCAACGTGCAGATGTGCTCATCGAGGTAGACCTCTCCCTTGGAGAGCTCATAGAGATCTGCAAAGATCTTGGTGTCAGCGACGGAGGACTTATTCCAGCTGCAGTACTGGCGCTTCATCTCCACGGCAGTGATCCTCGCCAGCTCATCCCGCTCCTCGCCCTCCGGAAACCCCTTCACGATCTCCACCATCCGCTCTATCGTGTGTCCATAGTGGCGATACTTGGGAGGCTCCTGTGTACAGTCATCCAGTCTCGGCACGACCGGCTCCTCATACTCCTCACGAGAGGTGACGGGGTAGGGGAAGTCCACCTCCAGCCGGAAGCGGGACATGATATATAGGTGATCCCAGAGGATCTGCTCGAAGTCCTCCCGATCCTTATCCGTCGTGGCAAAGGAGCGCATCGTATCGATGATCGTCTCCGCACACTGCTGACGGGTTGCGGGATCCCCTATCTCGACGCAGCGGTCGACCATATTCTGGACATTACGTCCGTACTGAGGCAGGATCAAGGGCTTGGCGTCGTTTTCCTTATAGTCTTGTAGCATATATCTTACTTTTTCTCGTCGAGACGGGTCCGAATCTTCTTGGTCTCCTCCTCGTAGCCGGGCTTGCCGAGGAGCGCAAACATATTGCGTTTATAGTCCTCCACACCTGGTTGGTTAAAGGGATTGACCCCCAGCATATATCCGCTGATGCCGACAGACTTCTCGAAGAAATAAAAGAGCTGACCAATATAGTACTCACTCAGCTCCGGGATCTCAAGGCGCAGCACAGGCACGTCCCCATCAAGGTGAGCGAGGATGGTCCCCGTCTCTGCATTCTTATTGACAAAGTCGACGTGCTTACCCGAGAGATAATTGAGCCCGTCAAGGTTTTCCTTATCCTCAGGCACGATGACGGAGTGGCGCGGTCTCGTGACACTTACAAAGGTCTCAAAGAGATTCCTCTCGCCCTGCTGGATCATCTGTCCTATGGAATGAAGGTCGGTGGTGAAGTCGGCTAAGGTGGGGAAGATGCCCTTCCCATCCTTGCCCTCGCTCTCGGCGAAGAGCTGCTTCCACCACTCACCGATGTAGTGGAAGCGGGGATTGAAGTTATTCAGTATCTCCAGCTTTTTCCCATTATGGTAGAGCGCATTGCGGGTCGCGGCATAGCGGACAGCCATATTCTCCTCGCCCCTGACACCCCGCCCAATGTGCTTCTCCATATCCTGCGCCCCTCTCACTAATGATCGGATGTCGCAGCCGGCAGTAGCGAGAGGCACCAGCCCGACCGGTGTGAGGACAGTGAAGCGCCCGCCTACCGGATCCGGGATGACGAAGGTCTTGTAGCCCTCATCATCGGAGAGCTTGCGTAGAGCTCCCTTGTGTGCATCGGTAATGGCGATGATGTGCATGCGCGCAAAGTCTACTCCCTCCTGCGACTCCAAGAGCTCCTTCAGGAGCCTAAAGGCAATAGAGGGCTCTGTCGTCGTACCACTCTTGGAGATATTGATGATGCCAAACTTGCGTCCCCTCAGGAGGTCAATCAGCTCGGCGAGATAGTCCTCGCTCACCTGATTGCCGGCAAAGAGGAGTCTGGGCCCGCGCTGCTCCTTGTAGTCGGCAAAGGAGTCTCTCACCCCATCGTAGACCGCACGGATCCCGAGGTAGGAGCCACCGATACCGACAGAGACCACAAAGTCGCAGTCTTCCCGTAGGGGCTTCACCGCCTCCTCGATCTCACTCAGCGTCTCCTCTGTGATCGAAGAGGGCAGGGAGACCCATCCGAGGAAGTCATTCCCCGGGCGATCTCCTGTGTAGAGTGACTCATGAGCCGCATCGGCATCCTTGATGAGGGAGCGGTACTTTGCCTGCAGATCATTGTTGCACAGAGCGTTCTTAGTGTCCAGCGAGATATACTCCATATGTTCTCGATACTTTAGTTCTTTGATTTTACTTCTACGCAAATATACCTATTTCCTCACTTAGGACCCTTGCGTGATCCTCTTTCCGCCGGTGCTACGCCAGCTGACGAGACGCTCTCCGTAGGAGCCATTCCTCTCAACCTATAGGCGGATATCCTCATATCCCGGAGGCATATCGTAGATGGCGTTGCGGAAAATCTTGTAGCCGGGCTCCCTGCCATCCTTCGGTATATAGATCAGGAGGTAGTCAAAGCGGATGTCGCTGTAGACCAGGTGTCTCCCCCCTTTCTTATCCTGGAGGAAAGCCTTGGCAGCTCGTAGGATGTTGAGTTGCTTCTGTGGCGTGATGAGTGACTCGAGATCCCGAAGTGCTCCGAGGTTACTCCTCGCTTTTACCTCGATGAAGCAGAGTGTGGTCCCCTCCATGACGATCAGGTCCAGCTCCAGAGGTCCGGACCGGTAATTTTGTGCAATGATGGTGTAGCCCTTTTGGCGCATCAGGTCGGCGCACATAAGCTCGATCGCATGACCATCGGTGGCGGAGGCATTATCAGATCTCATCGGGATGCTCTCTCTCGTAGTCAAGGAGTAACCTCTTCCTCTCGCTGCCCCAGCGGTAATGCCCTATGGAGTGGTCTGCCGGTACTACTCGGTGGCAGGGTAGGAGGATGGCGTATCTGTTTTGGGATAAGAGATGCCCGACTGCCCTCGCATATCCAGGGGTGAGCGAATTAAGTCGGCAGAGCTGCCCATAAGTAATGGTCTGACCCGACCTGGTCGAGGCGAGGAGGTCCCAAAAGTGGGGTGCCCAGGCAGGGCTTGCCTGGTGGATCCTGAACCGACTCGGCAGGGGACGACAGAGTAACAGTGCCCTCTGGAGGTCTGCAAGCAAGGGCGCCTCCTCAGGCGCCTCCTCGGGAGCCGGCAGACACGACCACAGATCCAGCGTGTGTGGATCTATGATCACCCTCATGGAACCTATGGGAGATGAGAGGATGTGGTTCTCAACCCCTGTAGTCGACGCAGGCTCGGGAGACAAGATAGGGCTTGATGTACTTACCTACCAGTGCGACGTGATCGGGGTGGGTGGCGTAGTCGTGGAGCTTCTGCAGATCCTCACAGTGAGCGATGAGGGCGAGGTCGTACTTTTCCGAGGGGTTGGCATTGATCTCGATGCGCAGGTCCACCAGCTCCTTGATGGTGTGGGGCAACTGCTCGAAGTCTGACTTCAGTGCTGCAAGGTGCAACTCTTTCTCCTCACCGGCGAGCTTGTCGTCGAGCTGGAAGAGGACTATGTGGGTGATCATGATTTATTGGATGTTAGAGAATTGTAGTTCGTCAAGTTGTGAGTCTTTATACCCTAAGAAGTAGAGGATGCCATCCAGACCGGTCGTGGTGATGGACTGCTTGGCGCTCTCCTGCACCTTGGGCTTGGCATGGAAGGCTATGCCCAGTCCTGCCGTGGAGAGCATCGGCAAGTCGTTTGCACCATCGCCGACAGCCACGGTCTGCCGGATGTCGACCTTCTCCAGCTGGGCAATGAGCTTCAGGAGCTCCGCCTTACGTCGTCCGTCTACTACCTCACCGATGTATCTACCTGTCAGCTTATTATCCGGTCCTATCTCGAGGTCATTGGCGTAGACGTAGTCAAGGTTAAAGAGGTCCTTGAGGTAATTACCGAAGTAGGTGAAGCCACCGCTGAGGATCGCAATCTTGAAGCCGACACGCTTGAGGATATGCATCGTCCGCTCCAGACCATCCATAAGAGGCAGGTTGACGGCAATATCCTGCATAACACTTGCGTCAAGCCCTTTGAGAAGTGCCACGCGCTCCTTGAAGCTCTCTCGGAAGTCGATCTCGCCACGCATGGCGCGGGCGGTGATCTCCTTTACCTGATCCCCTACACCTGCCCTCTCTGCAAGCTCGTCGATCACCTCAGTCTTGATCAGGGTCGAGTCCATATCGAAGCAGATCAAGCGTCTCATCCGGCGGAACATGCTATCCTGCTGGAAGGAGACGTCCATATGGTGCTCGTCAGATATGCGGATGATGTGTCGCTGCATAGCGACCTGATCCTTGGGAGTCCCGCGGAGGGAGATCTCAATACTGGCTCTTGGGTGCCTCTGATTCTCCACCAAAGGGATGCGCCCTGTCAGGCGATCGACGGAGTCGATATTCATCCCCTGGTCTGCCACCTCCTTGGTGATCGCTGCCACCATATCGGCGGTGATGGTCTTGGAGAGGAGCGTGATGATGTACTTATTCTTCCCCTGATTGCCGACCCACTCCGAGTAGCTGTCGGGATCAATGATGCGGAAGGTGACCGTCACGCCTAGATCATTGGCGCAGAAGAGTAGGTCCTTCAGCACGTTGCCACTGCCCTGTGAGGAGACAGAGAAGAGGACGCCGAGGGTGAGGTGCTTATGTATGTCGACCTGTCCGATGTCGAGGATTGTCAGGTCGTGCTTTGCAAGTACGGTGGTGATGGCTGCAGTGACGCCCGGGCGATCGGTGCCATTGAAGACCGCCAGTAGGATTTCCTTCTGATCAGATGATTCCATGCTTTACAATAGTGTAGGCTCAAAACTTGTCTTAGCAAAGATAGCAAAATGGCAGACTACTTCAGCGGCCACCTCTAAGCCCACGCGCCTCATCTCCTCTACGATCTCGTCTCGGCTCTCCGTACGCCCGATAGAAGCTCTCCGGTAGGAATCCTGGTGGTTGACGTACCCTTTCAGTAGATTTGTAATGGTCAAGGGGTTGCTCCCGTAGAGATACGGGGCTTAACAACCGCTTCGATCTCTCCGAGAGTGTCTTCTGATTTACTATGTCCAGAAAGATCCTCTCGGAGATTTTTTTGCAGATCTACCTTGTGGTGATAGAACTCTTATATGTACATTTGCAATGAGATCCAAGTCTAATAGAGGCCGGCTGTCGGGATTGGTCTGACGGGCTTCTGCTGAGGCTTGGATTTTCTATCTATTCAATAAGCGATCAGAGCCGGCTCGCCGAAGGACGTTGTTGACAATCTCCGCTCCGTGTCGTACACCGCTATGCTTCGGTCTGCTATACTTCTCATTCCTTAGATTTGTATACATTTCAGCGAGATGCGCATAAACTCTCTTGAAGAGTGACAAAGTCAAGTTATTCCCTGCCTCTACTGCTCCAGAGACCTTCCCGGGACGCGCAGCCCTTCAGAATCGAATCTTGGGATCCGTTGAGCTTGGGTTCTCAAAATCTCTCACTACCTTTGTCTTAAGATCAAGGCGTGCGACTTTCTCTCTGACCTCAGCGAAATTGGATCGCTGTTTGGAGAGTCAGTCGTGCGCTTTCACCGCCCATATAGCATGCACCTCAAGTCCTTATCTTCTTCTCTCAGCCACTCAGAATCGGATTGCCTGATCGTCTAAGTCAGTTGTTTCAGATTTATCAAGGAGTAGTTTCTCAGGTATGTGGATTTCACAACCCTTTCAGTAGCTTTGCATCAGCAATGTCTTTAGCGACTTGCGAGTGGAGTTGGTTAGTGCATCGCTCGTGGAAGAGCCACTTATAACCAGCTCCACGCTCTTTTCTTTAGCGGTGTGCTACTCCTTATATCGGGTGACCATCATCATGACTTGGCGGGCGATGCGGTCCCTCAGTCTCTTGGGCGAGAGGACGCTGATGTGGCTCCCGAAGCCAAGTATCAGTCGCTCCAGCTCGAGGTTACAGATCACCTCCAGTGCCACGACGATGCTGCCGTCCTCCCGCTCCCCTATCAGCTCCTGCCGTGGGTGAAGGGGTTTCGTGAGGACATATGGTGCTTGGCAGGCATCGACCCAGAGGACTACCCGCTCACGCTCCGACATCAGATCGCGTGTCACGCCGACCATATCATCCAGATAGGTGACCGGATCGAAGTAGATATTCTCCTTATACCTCCCCTCCTTGTCCTCCTCCACACCAACCATTCTGTCGAGTGCCAGCGTGAGTATCCCACTGTGACCTCTCTCATGTCCCATGAGAAACCACCGATTGTTGTACTCCTTGAGGAGATAAGGGGAGAGGCAGATCTCGATCTCTCGGCCGGAGCGGAAGGAGCAGTAACGGACCCGTAGGGCACGGCGGTTGACGATGGACTTGTAGAGCGGGCTTAGCAGCTCCAGTCCCTTTAGCTGCTCATTGGTATCAAGAAATACCACCTGCTGCTGCCCCTCGCTCCCGCTGCGGATCCTGTCCTCAATCCTCGTGAGAGTCTCATCCAGCCCCGAGAGACCCCTGAAGCCACTATACTGGCTCAGGATGTCGATTGCGCCGGTCAGCTCTGCCAGCTCCTCGTGTGTCAGAGGGAGACTGCTGATGCTATAGTCCGGGTCACCATAGCGGTAGTACCTGCGATCGACCACCTCGATCGGTGCATTGTACCCCAACTTATCGCTGCGCATAAGCTCAATGTCCCGCTGTATCGTCCTCAGGCTCACACCCGAGGTCCCCTCATGCTCGTAGAGAGCATCCTCGCAGGCAGAGCGGAGATCCTCTAAGGTCCAGCTTCGGTGGCGACGGCGGAGGCAGGTGTCTATGGTCCGCATCCTTAGGAGCGCATTTCTATTGACCGGCATAGTGATATTCCTTTGATACAAATGTAAGGAGATAAATGTACTACGCCAATAGGTGGCGTAGTGGCTCCATACCTTTGCCTCAGATATTTATCCACAAAGAGTATACTGCTATGATAGAGAAAGTAGTGATGGGCACTAAGGTGCCTGCCAAGATGTGGCTGAGTGAGGTGGAGGACTCCTGCTTAGAGCAGATCATCACGCTCGCATCGCTCCCCTATGCGTACAAGCAGATCGCTGTGATGCCGGACGCTCACACCGGAAAGGGCATGCCAATCGGTGGTGTCCTCGCGACGCGAGGTGTCGTGATCCTCAATGCTGTCGGTGTCGACATCGGCTGTGGTATGTGTGCCCTCCGGACAAGCCTCACGACGGAGGACCTGCCACGAGAGCGACTCTCCGCTTTGGTGACCTATGTGAGGGAGCGGATCCCTCTTGGCTTTGACAGCAGGAAGGAGCCGCTGGATGAGAGCCTGCTTCCCGACCGAGAGCTTGACGACCTGCCCTGCCTGAGGAGCAAGAAGCCGGCACTGCTGCGGCAGATCGGCACACTGGGTGGGGGCAACCACTTTATCGAGATCCAGCGAGACACCGCGACCGATGAGATCTGGGTGATGATCCACTCAGGCAGCCGAAATGTGGGGCTAAAGGTGGCGGAGCACTACAATCACCTGGCAGAGCAGTGGTGCGATAGGTGGTATGCCGACCGGCAGCCGGACCTCGCTTTCCTCCCCATAGAGACGCAGGAGGGGAAGGACTATATGCGAGAGATGGAGTACTGCAAGGACTTCGCCTTTGCCAATCGTCGGGAGATGATGGGGGTGGTGAAGGAGGGACTTCGGTCTCTCTGCCCCGGGGTAGACATTGATCCGCTGATCAATGTCCCACACAACTACGCTGCCTGGGAGAAGCACTTTGGTGAGTACGTGATCGTCCACCGGAAAGGCGCCACACGAGCCTACGAGGGTGAGGTGGGGATCATCCCAGGCTCTATGGGTGCACACTCCTACATCGTCCGGGGGCTTGGCTGTCCCGACTCCTTTATGAGCTGCTCCCACGGGGCGGGGCGAAGGCTCAGCAGGCGGGCAGCCTTCCGCCAGCTCTCGCTCGAGGAGCAGCAGGCGCAGATGGATGAGCTCGGCGTAATCTACGACCTGACGGAGAAGGGGCTTGATGAGGCTCCCGGGGCGTATAAGGACATCGAGGAAGTGATAGCTAAGCAGCAAGATCTGGTGCGGCCGCTTGTGCGCCTTGCACCTCTCGCAGTGATCAAGGGCTAAGCTCGGGGCACTTTGTGGTGGATCCCCTCCCTGCCGGGGCAATCGTCGGAGGAGCGCAAGTTTGTGCCCTCAGACTAATACCGATATTAGTGAAATCTAATATCGGTATTAGTCGACTCTAATATCGGTCTTAGAGAAATCTAATATCGGTATTAGAAGTGGATGGCTGCTATCTGCTGGTGGTCAGCTTAGTGTGCACGTCTCTTTTGGAGCCCGATTAGCGGAGGGGATCTCCCTGCAACTGCATTAAAAAGGGTCGATGTCTCTCGTGGATGAGAGGCATCGACCCTTGCTTGCTATGTGGGTGTGTTACTTACGCCGCTGGAGACGGGCATCCACCTTCGCCGTCAGCACCTCGCGGAGTTGCTCATCGGGGATGCGGACAAGTACATCGTGGACAAAGGCGGATGTGAGCATATCGTGCGCCTCATCCTCGGGGATGCCCCTCTGCTCCATATAGAAGAGCGCTGCCTCATCCAGCAGACCGGTTGCCAGTCCGTGAGAGCACTTGACATCGTCAGCATAGATCTCCAGCTGAGGCTTGGAGTACATCTTTGCCTCCTTGGAGAGCAGGAGATTTCGATTATGCTGGTCGGCGTCAGTCCGGATCGCACCAGGCTCCACGTAGATCATACCGGAGAAGCTCCCTACGGAGCGATCCGAGAGGGTGTACTTGAAGAGCTCGTCCGTGTGCCCGTCGGTCTCGCAGTGGAAGATATTGGACCAAATGTCGCAGAGGTTGTCATCGCGCAGGATTGCCAGTCCGTCCATCTGCAGGTCGGCGTGCTTGCCGGCCAGGTCGATGAAGAGATTGATCCTCGTCCGCTCGGGGTGAGAGACGATCTCGGTCAGCGTCATGCGCGCATCCTCACCGATCCGGGCGTGGACGTTGTGGAGCAGGCGCGTCCCGTGAGTCTGCTCAATGTAGTCGTAGAGGTGCAGGTCAGCTCGGTCGCGGACGTAGATCTCGGTGGTGATGAGGGCAGCAGCCCCCTCCTCGGGGAGGTTGCGGTGCGACTGCATTATGGTCACCCGACTCTCCTCATCGCAGATGATCAGCAGGTGTCGTGCGGAGAGACCGCGACCGAGGAGATAGATAAGCTCGAGCGGTACCTCCACCCGGCAGCGAGGCTCCACGTAGAGTACCATAGCCTCCTGAGCCAGCAGGTCGGTCAGAGAGGGGACAGCCCTATCTCTCAGGTCGTGTTGAGTGCCAAAGAGCTTAGCCGGCTCAGGATACAGCTCGGCAAAGCGACTTAGCGATCCGACATAGCAGCCCTCTATCTCTGCCCCCTCTGGGCATAGGAGACGGCTGTCGTCAAGTAGTCGGTAGGGAGTCAGGTCGCTCTCCATTACAGGGGACTGCCGCAGCTCGGTGTTGTCAAAGATCCCCAGGTCGAAGTGGGCGTAGTGCTCCGGACCGTGCTTGGGGAGTGGCTTTTTACGAAGGAGCTCCCTCGCCTCCTCCCGACGACGTGCCATCAGAGGCGAGTCTGTGGAGACGCTTTCTGAGAGGGTGAGGAAGTGCTCGGTGAGTTGTTGTTGCTTAGACATCATAGCTCAGTCCTCCTTCTGCTCCTCTCTGAGCCAGTCGTAGCCCTTGTCCTCCAGCTCCAGTGCGAGCTCGGGACCGCCTGTCCTGATGATCTCTCCATTCATCAGCACATGGATGACGTCTGGGCGGATATAGTCAAGCAGCCTCTGGTAGTGCGTGATGACGATCGCAGAGAAGTGGGGCGAGCGCATACTATTGACCCCCTCGGCAACCGTCCTGAGGGCATCGATGTCGAGACCTGAGTCAGTCTCGTCGAGGATCGCCAGTGAGGGCTCGAGGACCAGCATCTGGAAGATCTCATTGCGCTTCTTCTCTCCGCCTGAGAATCCTTGATTGACAAACCTCTTCATAAGGTCGGAGGGAAGCTTCACCTGCTTCTGCTTCTCCTTAAGGAGCTTCAGGAAGTCGGCAGCCTTCACCGGATCCTTGCCCTCCTGCTTGCGCTTGGCATTGAGGGCGGCATGGAGGAAAGAGGTCATACTGACCCCTGGGATCTCCACGGGGTACTGGAAGGACATCATCAGCCCTTTCTGTGCCCGGAGTGACGGGCTCATCTCAAGGAGGTCCTCCCCATTGAAGGTCACCTTCCCCTGCGTGGGCTCGTAGGGTGGCCGTCCCGTGAGGACGTTGGCGAGAGTGCTCTTGCCCCCGCCATTGGGTCCCATGATGGCGTGTATCTCGCCGTCGGGTATGTGGAGGTTGATCCCGCGTAGTATCTCTTTGTCGCCGATCTTGGCGTGTAGGTTTTCTATATGTAACATAGTGTCGTATCTGTAGTAAGTGTCATTATCCCACGGAGCCCTCGAGGGAGATGGATAGGAGAGCCTTCGCCTCGATGGCAAATTCCATCGGGAGCTTCTCCATCACCTCCTGGGCGTACCCGCCGACGATGAGGCCGATCGCCTCCTCCTCGGGAATGCCCCGCTGTTGGCAGTAGAAGAGCTGGTCCTCGCTGATCTTGGAGGTCATCGCCTCATGCTCGATGACGGCGGTGTCATTGAGTATATCGGAGTAGGGGAAGGTGTGCGCTCCGCACTTGTCGCCTATGAGAAGGGAGTCGCACTGGGAGTAGTTGCGAGCATTCTCGGCATTCTTCCCCAGGTAGACCAGTCCGCGGTACGAGTTTTCGGAGTGACCGGCGGAGATACCCTTGGAGACAATGGTGCCGCGGGTGTTTTTCCCCGTGTGGATCATCTTTGTGCCGGTGTCCGCCATCTGGTGA
>CAMXXM010000011.1 GCA_947253195.1 uncultured Porphyromonas sp. | reverse complement strand
GTCTCGTATGACGGACGAGTTGGCTAATAACAAGATCGGTCTGATTTACTTCGCCGGGGAAGCCCACATCCAGCTACCGATCACATCGGACTTCGTCTCCGCCAAGATGTTTCTTCAGTCCGCTGATCCCAGCCTCATAGCTGCTCAGGGGACCGCCATCGGTGAGGCGATTAAGCTGGCGACCAGAGGCTTTTCATCAGACAAGGAGGTGAAGAAAGCGCTGGTGCTGATCACCGATGCGGAGAATCTCGATGGTGATGTAGAGGAGGCTCTCCGGGCAGCTAAGGAGAAAGGGATCCTCATCTCCGTCCTCGGTATCGGGACGGAGGAGGGTGCACCGATCCCGATGGGGAATGGAGAGTATCTGACGGACGAAGAGGGTAAGGTGGTCGTTACTCGGCTTAATCAGCAGCTCGCCAAGCAGATTGCTGAGACTGCTGATGGAGTCTACATTCATGCTCAGGACGTCTCCGGAGCTGTCCGACTGCTCAAGAAGAGCCTCGACAGACTGCAGAAGTCGGATATGAGTACCACCGTCTACCGATCCTATGCGGATGTCTATTACTACTTCCTGATACCGGCACTACTTCTGCTCATGATAGACCTGATGATGCTGGATCATAAGAATAGGCTCCTCAGGCGGTTTAATATCTTTGATATAAAGCGTGATGATGAGAAGTAAGTACTTGCTGTCGATCCTCTTTGCCACCCTCTTCTGTCTCCCCCTCTGGGGGCAGAAGCAGGTCCGGGATCTGACCCGTAGCGGCAATAAGCTCTATCGCTCCAAGGAGTACTCCAAGGCTGAGATAGACTACCGCAAGGCTCTTGAGGTCAATAAGAGCGACCGCACCACGATCTTCAATCTTGCCAATGTCCTCTACCGGACCGATCGTGGGGAGGAGGCCGGCAAGCTCTACCAGTCTCTCGCTCCGCACCTCTCCATACTCTCGCCCGCAGAGGCGGCCGATCTGACCCACAACGCCGGCAACACCGCTTTCCGTGCCAAGCAGCTGGAGCAGGCGATCGAGTACTACAAGGAGTCGCTTCGTCGGCGACCCTCTGATGAGGACACGCGCTACAACCTCGCTCTCGCTCAGAAGCTACTGGAGGATCAGAAAAAGAATGGCGGTGGTGGTCAGGATCAGAAGCAAGATCAGGATAAGGATCAGAAGAAAGATCAGCAAAAGGATCAGAAAAAAGACCAGCAGCAAGATCAGCAAAAGGATCAGCAGCAGCAACCTCAGCAGCCCAATCAGGATCAGATGTCCCAAGAGACCGCCAATAGGATCCTCCAAGCCCTCCAGAAGGATGAGAAGAATACCCGGCAGAAGCTTGAGCAGGCCCAGCAGCAGAGAGGGCGCAGTCGTCGTAAGAATTGGTAATCCATTATGTCTCGTAGAGTATTTCTTATAATCGCAAGCCTCCTCATCCTCACCCTGACTGCTCAGGCGACGGATAAGGTAACTGTACGGGTCTCACCGCCCCAGGAAGCGGTCGTCGGGGAGCCCTTCGGGATCCAGCTGATTGTGAGTGACAAGGCATCCGATCCTCAGTGGACCTTCCCTTCAGGATTAGAGGTTCTGTATGGACCTGCGGTGAGTCGATCCTCGAGTACCAGCATCATCAATGGTAAGATGTCCCGCTCTTCCTCGACCTCATTCACCTACACTCTGATGGCCGATCATGCCGGCTCTTACAGCCTTCCCTCCGCTACGGTCAAGGTCGGAGGCGCCACCTATCGATCAGGGGTTACGACCTTCAAGGTCTACGAACCGTCTGCCGTCTCTCCCGGTGCCTCCGGGTCAAGTGCGTCCGGCGATGAGGGTGAGGGTAAGCTCTCCGAGGCTGAGGCGGTTCGTCTGAGCAATGATGCCCTGCAGGTGGTGGCTAATGTAAGTAAGACGACCGTCTATGAGCAGGAGGCTCTTCTCGTCACCTACAAGCTCTACTCAAGATACCAAGGGATCCAGATTGAGAGCGCCAACTTCCCCGAGTACGATGGATTTGTCAAGCAGGAAATCCCACAGAGTGGTCCGCTGCAGCTTGACATAGAGCAGTATCGGGGCAAAAATTACTATACTGTGACGCTCCTCCGTCAGCTTCTCCTCCCTCAAAAGCCCGGTAAGCTCAGCGTCCCCTCAGGTTCCTTCGGTCTTCTTGTGACTGTTCCCTCGCAGAATAATGATCCCGATGACTTCTTCTCCGGTTTCTTTGACTCCTACCAGAGGGTTCGGAAAAAGGTGACCACCAAGCCCTTTACGGTCAATGTAAAGCCCCTCCCCATGCCCAAGCCCGATGACTTTACAGGAGCTGTCGGCAACTTCAGGCTCACCTCCGATGGTCTTCACCAGCCTGTGAAGACCGGTGAGAGTGTACAGATGAAACTGACTCTCAGTGGTGATGGAAATCTCAAGCTGTCTACCCTCCCTGAGGTGCAGTGGCCCGAGGGATTTGAGGTCTATGATCCTCAGGAGGAGGATGACATCCAGGTAACGGCGGCAGGGGCATCCGGTTGGAAGTCCATTGAGTACTTCGCCATCCCGAGGTACGAGGGTACTTATACCATTCCCGAGGTTACCTACTCCTACTTTGACCCCAACACCGGGTCCTACAAGCGTGAAGTGATCCCCGCACAGAAGATCCAGGTAGAGAAAGGCAGCGGATCGGCTGTGTCGGATGGCTCTGCCTTCGGTAGCCGCGATGCCCTCAAGCGCTTGGGCAATGACATTCGTTACCTCAAGCCGACCGGCAGGCTTACTCATATGTCACGAGTCAGCCTCAGGACATACTGGTTGCTCTATGGCGTGGTACTCCTTATAGGTGTGATTGCCTTCTCCCTCATTCGCTCCCGCCGAGCCGGATCGGTCGAGAACTCCCACAACCGCGCCCGTCGCGCCGGCAAGATGGCGCGTAAGTATCTCAAGCTGGCGGAGAAGGAGCGTGCAAAGGGCGATAACACGGCCTACTACGAGGCACTCCTCAATGGTCTCAATAGCTACCTCTGTGCCAAGCTCCACATCCCGCCCTCTGATCTCTCCAAGGAGCGTATTGCGGAGGTCATGCGAGCTAATGGCTTATCCGATGAGCTGGTGAGCCGGACCCTCTCCGTACAGTCAGACCTTGAGCTGGCTCGCTTTGCACCCTCTGAGGAGGGAGGGCTAAGGGATGAGCTCTACAAGACCTCATCGGAGGTCATTGATGGCATTGAGGCTTCTAAAATCAAGATCATAGACTGATGAAACGACTACTGATACTTCCCATCCTTCTCCTCTCTATTTCCCTCAGTGGAGTTGCTTCTGCTCAGGAGACGGCTCCTGCAGACAGCACCGGCATCGTGGCACCATCTAATGGTGCAGTCTCCTCAACTGACATCAAGAGACTGATGGATGAGGCATCGACTGCGTATGGTGAGCAAAAGTACAGTCTCGCCATATCGATCTACGAGAAGTGCCTCAGTCTCTCGCCTGAGCCCTCTGCCGAGCTGTACTACAACCTCGGCTGTGCCTACTATAAGGATGGTCAGCTCTCCAGTGCCATTCTCAGTCTCGAGCGCGCCTACAGGCTGGATCCGTCCGACGCTGACACCCGCTACAACCTTGCCTTCCTCGCTGACCATACCGCCGAGAAGGTAGAGCAGCCCCGATCACAGATGCTCTCGCGGATGATGGATGGGATGACCCACTGGTTCTCTTTACCGGTATGGATGAGCCTTGCTTTAGGCTCCTTCGTGATCTTTGTCCTTCTCATTTTCCTCTTTGCCTACGGACGTAGCGAGACGAAGAGGCGGATAGGCTTCTATGTCGGGTTAGTCGCTCTCATGTTGTGCCCGGTCCTCAATCTCTTTGTGTACCGATCTTATCGGTTTATCACCGATCGCACAGAGGCGATCCTGACGGCTCCTGTGATCACGCTGCAGAGCTCACCCGACTCCTCATCGCAGGATATAGCGGTGGTACACGAGGGACATAAGGTTAAGGTGCTGGATAGAGTAGGGGGCTACGCTGAGATACGACTTGCTGACGGGACAGTCGGCTGGGTCCCAGAGGAGACCTTTGACTTAATCAACGACTTTAGCGACTGATAGAATGGTAGAGAAGTTAGCCCTGCTGGAGCGAGACTTTTTTCTCTGGCTCAATAGCCCTCACAGTGCCTATCTGGACTCGGTGATGTTCACCTTCTCCGACAAGCGGATCTGGTACTTCTTCCTGATCTCCTTCTTCGCGTTGCTTTTTTATCGGCAAAAGGTCAAGGAGTGCCTGCTGCTTATTCTCTTTGTCGCACTGATGATGGTGATCTCTGATCAGCTTTCATCGGCAGTCTTTAAGCCCTATTTTCAGCGCTTCCGCCCGACCCTTCATCCCTTTACGGAGGATGTTGTCAAGACGGTCATGGGACACTCTGGAGGAGGTCTATATGGCTTTATCTCCGGTCACAGCACCAACTTTGCTGCCCTTGGGGCCTTCACGATGTTGCTGATGAGGCACAGGGGCTACTCCATCATCATGACGCTTGTTGTGCTGACCACGATGTACTCACGCGTCTACTTGGGCGTCCACTTCCTCTCGGATGTGATCGCGGGGTGTCTCTGTGGTACCCTCGTCGGTATTATGATGTACTACCTCTATAGTGAGACGCGATACAGCTTTTTCAAGATCCCGGATCGGCAGAAGTCGGTCTGCTATATAACTCCCCCCGATAGGATCGATAAGATTGCACTCTCTCTTGTGATCCTGTACCTCGCCTTTTGGATCTTAGGGCCTATCGTATACCCCATCTTATATCTCTAAACTCAATTATGACAAAAAACTATCAGACGATCCTGGATGCTTTCCCTATTGAGGGAGAAGTGGTAGGCGTAGAGCCTTTTGGAAATGGTCATATCAATGATACTCTCCGCGTTACAGTCAAGGACCTTGATGGTGTGGAGCGTATCAAGTATGTCCTCCAGCGGATCAATCATCATGTCTTCCGAGATGTAGACACCCTTCAGCAAAATATATTCACTGTCACTGAGCACATTAGGAAAAAGCTGGAGGCTGAGGGGGATCAGGATGTTGACCGACACGTCTGCACGTTCCTCAGGACAAAGAGTGGTGAGCGCTATACCTTTTACGAGGGAGCCTACTGGCGCGTGATGCTCTATATCCCGGGATCAGTTACTGTAGACACAGTCACACCGGAGTCAGCACGATCTGCGGGGAGAGCCTTTGGACAGTTTCAGAGCCGCCTTGCGGATGTGCCTGAGGGCACACTGGGTGAGACGATCCCCCGCTTCCACGATATGGCATTTAGGCTCAAAGAGCTCTCTGATGCCATTCGAGAAGATCGTGTGGGCAGAGCTGCTGAGGATCGTGTACGGAAGCTCGTCAAGGAGCTGGATGATCGCTCCGATGATATGCTGATCCAGGAGAGACTGTACGAGGAGGGAAAGCTACCCAAGCATATCAATCACTTAGATACAAAGGTGGATAACATCCTCTTTGACAAGGAGTCCGGAGAGGTGCTGACGGTCATTGACCTCGATACGGTGATGCCCGGCTTCATCCTCTCCGATGTAGGAGACTTCATCCGCACTGCTGTGAATACAGGTGCCGAGGATGAGACCGATGAGTCCAGGATCGGTGTGGATATGGAGATATTCAAGTCGTATGTGGAGGGCTACATGGCCTCGGCAAGTAGCTTCCTCACGGAGACGGAGATACGACTTATCCCCTACGGCGGTCGTATGATGACCTATATGCAGGCGGTCCGATTCCTAACCGACTACATCAATGGGGATACCTACTACAAGACGGACTACAAGGACCACAATTGGGATCGTGCGTGGGCTCAGTTTGTCTACCTGACCCGCTTAGAGGATAAGGCCAAGGAAATGAGTGACTTTATGTCACACTGGCTGTAAGCAGCTAATTCGCCTGACTGAAAAACCAAGTCCCTCAGCTAAGAGTCAGACACACATTGAACCAAGATCATTTCGCAATGGTCTGATAGCGAGCACCTCCTCTGGGGCATTTCTTTTACCGGTATTAGTCTTCTCTAATATCGGTAAAAGACTTCGCTAATATCGCTAAAAGACATCACTAATATCGGTATTAGATTTCTCTCAGATCGATATTGGTTTTAGGGGGAGTTCCTGCCCTGAGGATCCTTTTGTAGCCATTTCTTAGATGCAGGGGCTTTGGTATTCCGCAGGGGGAGCATTGGGCTAAAAATTGGTATTTTTGCAACTGATCGTGACGTCACGGTCGGTTGAGAAGATAAGTATGCAACGAAGTAACTATAAGCTCTTGGAGTGTGGTATGAGCTGGCTCGTCTTTGCCATCTCTGCCATCGTCTACTGGGTGACTATGGAGAAGAGTGCCTCGGTATGGGACTGTCCGGAGTTCATCACCACCTTCCATAAGTTAGAGGTGGGACACCCGCCGGGCGCGCCATTCTATATGCTGGCGTACAATGCCTTTGCTGAGCTTTTCCCAGCTCATGGCGATTGGATTACCATTGCGGGCAATGCGCTGAGCGGACTCCTCTCCGGTCTGACGATACTACTTCTTTTCCGGACGATAAGCCACCTGATCCGGCGGTCCTTTATCCTCCGTACTGCCTCGTGGCGTGAGGAGGCTGAGATACCTGCCGACTATGCGTGGATTGCTCTCGGGAGTGCCTTAGTGGGTTCGCTCACCTACGCCTTCACTGACACCTTCTGGTACAGTGCGGTGGAGAGTGAGGTGTATGCCTTCTCGAGTTTCTTCACAGCGCTCGTCTTCTACCTCATACTGAAGTGGGAGGAGACGCGCAATCCGATCAAGGAAGATCGCTGGCTCCTGCTTACGGCGTACCTTATGGGGCTGAGTGTTGGGGTCCATTTGCTCAATCTGCTCGCTATCCCTGCGATGGCGCTCGTGTACTACTTCAAGCGGACGGAAAAGGCAACGTGGAAGGGTGGATTGGTAGCTACGCTGCTATCCTTTATCCTCATCGCAGTCATCCTCTTTGGGATCATCCCGGGTGTGCCGGAGGTGGCGGGATACTTTGACCTCTTCTTCGTCAATACGCTTGGTCTCAGCTACAATAGCGGCCTGATCTGCTACGTCCTCGTGCTGGCCTTAGTGATGGGGCTCACCCTCTATGCATCGATGAGACGACCCGTGCCGATGACACTCCTCAGGGTGGGCTTCCTCTCCACCTGTCTCCTGCTCGGGATCCCATTTATGGGCAGCGGGTGGATTGTCCCCATCATCGTGATCGCTGCTATCGTCTGGTACCTGTGGTACTCCAAGCGGACAGATGCTCACCGACTGGCTCAGCTGACGATGGCGATGGGGCTTCTCTTTGCCGGTATCAGCACGTATGGTGTGATCCTTGTGCGGGCCAACTCGGATATTCCGATGAATCAGAATACTCCGGCTGATGTCTTTGCACTCCGATACTACCTCTCGCGCGAGCAGTACGGTAGTACCCCTTTGATCTATGGTCAGACCTACGCCTCCCTGCCGGAGTACGATGCCCAGGGGCGTCCGGTGACCACCACCAAGGTCACCTATGCCCGGGCGAATAAGCTCTCTCCCGACGACCCCGATCACTACGAGCGTCAGGAGAGTAGCTCGCTGGTCTACCGGAGCGATATGAAGATGCTCTTCCCACGCGTCTACAGCAATATGATGCCCCACTTCAAGGAGGGGTACGAGATCTGGGGCGAAGTGAAGGGAGAGACGAAGACGGTCAATCAAGCAGGCAAGGCGGAGACGGTGACGCTACCGACCTTCGGGGAGAACCTCCGTTACTTCTTCTCCTATCAGCTCAATTATATGTACTGGAGGTACTTCCTCTGGAACTTCTCCGGTCGCCAAAATGATATACAGGGACAAGGAGAGCTGACGAAGGGTAATTGGATCACAGGCATCCCCTTCATCGATGGGCTCTTCCTCGGTCCACAGACAGACCTGCCCTCCTTTGTGGCCGACAATCCCGGACACAATCGCTACTTTATGCTGCCCCTCATCCTCGGTCTCCTCGGACTGATTGCTCAGCTGCTGAGCCGTCGTGAGCGGAGTAGGCAGAATTTCTGGATCATCCTCTCGCTCTTCTTTATGACCGGTATAGCCATCGTGCTGTATGTCAATCAGACGCCCTATCAGGTGCGCGAGCGAGACTACTCCTATGCGGGGTCTTTCTATGCCTTTAGTATATGGATTGGGTGTGGTGTCTTCGGCCTTTATGACCTCATCACGGGGGAGAGGAGTAAAAAGAAGAGTGGTCTGGCTCTCGGTCTGACAGCCCTCTGCCTCCTCGTGCCGACATTGGTGGCGTGGCAAAACTGGGACGATCACGACCGCTCAGGGCGTCGTCTCGCAGCTGATACGGGGAATAACTACCTCAATAGTTGCGAGCCGAATGGGATCATCTACTGCAATGGAGACAACGATACCTTCCCCCTCTGGTATGCGCAGGAGGTGGAGGGAGTGCGGACTGACCTGAAGGTATGCAACTCCTCCTACCTACAGGCGGACTGGTACATCGAGCAGATGAAGAAGCAGACCTACGAGGCGGCTCCAATGCCCATCACCTGGGGGCTGAAGGAGTATGGGGGTGACAAGCGTGGCATCGCTTATGTGGTGCCGGTGATGAGGGATACCCT
The DNA here is from genome assembly GCA_947253195.1 of uncultured Porphyromonas sp. Taxonomy (GTDB): domain Bacteria; phylum Bacteroidota; class Bacteroidia; order Bacteroidales; family Porphyromonadaceae; genus Porphyromonas_A. The sequence continues at coordinate 4,863 of CAMXXM010000011.1, read as the reverse complement.
GGAGCTGAGGCACGCACTCGACTTCATCAGCTCCGATGACCCCTCCACCAAAGATATCCCCGGCATTGTGCAGAAGGTGGACTACCTGCCCAGTACCAAGGTGGCTCTTCGTTACGACCCTGAGGAGCTGATACGGCGTGGCATCCTTTACCCGAGCGATACAGCGCTTGTGAAGGATCCGGTGACGCTGTATGACTTTGAGGGCAAGAGTTATCTCGGCAAGGAGGAGCTGGTCTCCTACGATATGATCGAGGCTAATCGATGGGAGAGACCGATCTACTTCTGCATCACGGTAGGTGAGTCCAATCGCATGGGACTTACCCCCTACTTCCGCCAGACCGGTATGGCCTATCAAGTACTCCCGATCCGGACCAAGGGGACCTCAGGCGAGGTCGACGTGGATCGGATGTACACCAACGTGATGGAGCGCTTCCGCTGGGCGGGAGCCGATCGCGCAGGGACCTATATGGATGAGAATGCCCGCCGTATGCTGGAGACCTACCGGAGTATGATCTTTGCTCCGCTGGCTAAGGGACTTATAGCTCGTGGTGACTCGATCCGAGCCCGGGAGGTGCTGAAGCGATCCAGGACTGCCATCCTCGACGAGGTGGTGCCCCATGGAGCCTCCTCACTTCCTCTCGTGGGAGCTTTCTATGACGCAGGGATGACCGCTGATGCTGAGGAGATCACCTCGCTGATGCTTGATCGTAGTCTGAGGGATCTGGACTGGTACTTCCGCCTCAGTGACAGGGACTTCATCACCTCTATGCCTGAGATCGAGCGTAAGATCATCGTTGCTGAGGAGCTGATGCGGCTCAACCGCACCCATGGTGGCGGTCTGGAGGCGAAGTATGGCAAGGACTGTGACTACTACAGCAAGGCTTACCTGCAGATATACAACCAGCTCTCCGGGGCATCGAAACAATGACTCAAGACCTGCGACCGCTCATCCGTGAGGCTGGTAGGGAGTATGGCTTTGATGCAGTAGGCTTTGCTCGGCTCGGCGAGGTGTCGGATGAGCACCAGTCCTACCTCGACCACTGGCTCGAGGAGGGCAATGAGGCGGGTATGAGCTACATGTCCAAGAATGTTGAGGTGAGGAAGAATCCCATCGACAAGATCCTCCCGGGTGCTCAATCGGTGATCGTGGTGGCAGCTTCGTATTATCCCTTGAGACAGCAGCCCAAAGAGGCTCCGCAGGTGGCTAAGTATGCCTACGGACCGGACTACCACGATGTGCTGACAGAGGCTTTGGCACGTCTTGGCGAAGGGATAAATGATCGAGTGGCGCCACACTCATTTCGCTGTATCTCGGGCAGTGTACCTTTCCTCGAGCGGTATTGGGCGAGCGAGGCGGGTATAGGCTTCATAGGGAAAAATCGCTGTATGATCATCCCCGGGATGGGCAGCTTCTTTTTCCTTGCCGAGATGCTGACGACTCTTGATCTGGAGTCGGAGCATCCGGTTCGTAGACCGCTCTGTGGCTCCTGTCATCGTTGCTTGGATGCCTGCCCGACAGGCGCGCTCTCTCCGGAGGGGATGGATGCTCGCCGCTGTGTCAGTTACCTGACTGTGGAGCACCACGACGAGGTGTCGCCCGAGCTAAGTCAACGGATGGGGAATAGGCTCTTCGGCTGCGACAGCTGCCAGGATGCATGCCCTTTTAATCGCCGACCAAAGCCTACTAAGCTCTTCCCATCCTACGATACGATCCTCGACCTAAGTCGCGAGGATATCATGGAGATGTCGCTGGAGGAGTACCATAGGATATTTCAGCAAAGCCCTGCCCGCAGAGCAAACTATAAGTGGATGACGCGCAACTGCCGACTTTGGCTGGAGAATAATCCTCCCACCGACGCTGATAATTGAGTACCTTTGCCCATTATATCTATGAAGGAAAAGAGCAAGATAGAGAGCAAGGCTGTAGAGAAAGGGTGGATCGTGGTACAGGGAGCGAGGGAGCATAACCTCCGCAATATCTCTGTGTCCATTCCGCGCAATTCTCTAACGGTGGTTACGGGGCTGAGTGGTAGTGGAAAGTCTTCGCTCGCCTTTGATACGATCTACTCAGAGGGTAATCGGCGATATTTGGAGACCTTCTCCTCGTATGCCAGAGGCTATATAGGTGACTTGGAGCGACCTGATGTCGATGAGATTACCGGTCTGTCGCCTGTTATCTCCATTGAGCAGAAGACTACCAATAAGAATCCGCGCAGTACCGTAGGCACGACCACAGAGATCTACGACTTCCTCCGTCTGCTTTTCGCCCGCTGTGCGACCGCCTACTCGCTCAAGACCGGCAAGGAGCTGGTTCACTACTCTGAGGATCAGATCATAGAGCGGATCCTCGAGACCTATGCCGACCGTAAGGTGTACATTTATGCTCCAGTCGTTAGGACCCGTAAGGGCCACTACCGCGAGCTGCTCGAGAGCTACCGCCGGAAGGGGTACGTATCTGCACGGATCGATGGCGAGCTAACTAACCTGAAGCCCGGTCTCGCCTTGTCGAGGTACAAGAACCACTCGATAGAGATCCTGATCGATAAGCTGAAGGTGGTGCCCAAGCAGTCTGAGCGAATCAAGGAGAGCGTCAGGACGGCTCTGAGGATAGGTAAGGGGATCATCCTTGTGCAGGATATGCAGGAGGATGGGCTCAAGCCCTCCTACTACAGCCGTAATCTGATGGACGAGGAAGCGGGAGAGTCGCTCCCGGATCCGGACCCCAATACGTTTTCTTTTAATTCCCCTCAAGGGAGCTGTCCTAAGTGTAAGGGTCTCGGGGTGGTCACCGCTCCGGATCTCTCCAAGGTGATCCCGGATCCGAAGCTCAGCTTGAGAGAGGGAGGTCTGGTACCGATCGGGAAGTATAAGCGTGGGCTGCTCTTTGCCCAGATGGATGCGATCCTTAAGCACCATGACTTGGATCTCGACACGCCTATAGAGGAGTATCCGGAGGAGCTGATCGATGATGTGCTGAATGGTGTCGACTATCCTCTCTACTATCACACTGAGACCGGTGTCCGTCAGAGGCTGACCGAGTACAATGGTATCGTCTCCTTACTGGAGAAAATGACGGAGGGGGACTATAATGCTAAGACGAAGAAGTGGGCGGAGCAATTTAGCACCTATGTCCCCTGTCCGCGCTGTCAAGGCAAGCGGCTTCGCAAGGAGGCTCTGGCATTTAAGATTGATGGCAAGGACATCACAGAGATGTCGTCGATGCCGATCCCTGAGCTGCTTGAGGAGATCAAAGCGGTCCCGGCAAAGATAGACCGGCAGAGGCGTGTCGTCGCTACGGAGATCTGCAAGGAGATCGAGAGCCGTCTCTCATTCTTAGTAGAGGTGGGGCTGACCTACATTTCCTTAGACAGGACCACTGCCACCCTCTCCGGGGGTGAGATGCAGCGTATACGGCTGGCGACTCAGCTGGGAAGCCGCTTGGTAAATGTCCTGTACATCCTCGATGAGCCCTCGATAGGGCTTCATCAGAGGGATAACGACCGGCTGATACGATCTCTTAAGTCGCTACGGGACCAGGGCAATACGATCTTAGTCGTAGAGCACGACCGAGAGATCATGGAGCAGGCCGACTATATCATCGATATTGGTCCCGGAGCGGGACGCAAGGGAGGGCATATCGTCTTTAGTGGTACACCTAAGGAGCTGATGAAGACTGATACCCTGACGGCGCAGTACCTAAGGAGGGAGAAGGACATAGAGATCCCCAGTGTAAGGCGGTGCGGCTCAGGTAAGTGCCTTACGTTGCTGGGTGCTAAGGGAAACAATCTGCAGGGGGAGCCATTCTCCATACCTCTGGGTACGCTGACCCTGGTGACCGGAGTGAGCGGCTCCGGTAAGAGTACCTATGTCAATGACACCCTTTACCCGGCTCTCTCAAAGCATCTCTACAAGTCTCTCACGGAGCCGCTGGCGTATGATATGATCGAGGGTATCGACCTTGTAGACAAAGTGGTCCAGGTGGATCAGTCGCCCATCGGTCGCACACCGAGGAGCAATCCCGCGACCTATACGGGAGTCTTTACCGACATCCGAAATCTCTTTACGGAGATGCCGGAGGCAAAGATCAGAGGGTACAAGCCGGGCCGCTTCTCCTTTAATGTCAAAGGAGGGCGCTGTGAGGCGTGCAATGGAAATGGCTATCGTCGGATCGAGATGCACTTTCTCCCCGATGTCTATGTGCCGTGTGAGGTGTGCCGTGGTAAGCGGTACAATCGGGAGACGCTGGAGGTGAGGTACAAGGGGCAGTCTATCTCCGATGTACTGGAGATGACCGTGAATCAGGCGGTGGACTTCTTTGATGGTCAAAGCCGCATACAAAGTAAGATCAAGGTGCTGCAGGACGTGGGTCTCGGCTATATAAAGCTTGGTCAGTCCTCATCGACTCTCTCAGGGGGTGAGTGCCAGCGGATCAAGCTGGCGAGCGAACTAAATAGGCGCGACACCGGCAATACAATCTACTTCCTCGATGAGCCGACAACGGGGCTTCACTTCGAGGATATCAGTATGCTGATGACGATCGTCAATAGGCTTGTGGATCGAGGCAATACCATCGTGATCATTGAGCACAATCTTGACGTGATCAAGACCGCTGACCATATCATAGACATAGGTCCCGAGGGGGGAAAGGATGGCGGACACATCATCTTTCAGGGGACACCTGAGGAAATGGTGCAGCGCTGTGACAGCCACACGGCAAAGTATCTGAGAGAGGAATTTAAGGCAGCTGGAAGAGACGTATGATGACGACAAGCGAGGAGCTCTTAGCGACGCTCAATGAGGAGCAACGTCAGGCTGTAGAGGATCTCACTCATGATAGTCTGGTGATTGCCGGGGCGGGCTCGG
>CAMXXM010000010.1 GCA_947253195.1 uncultured Porphyromonas sp. | reverse complement strand
GGCTCGGAGATGTGTATAAGAGACAGCACTTAACAGGATCCGAGAAGATCAATAGAAAAATATCTACCTTTGTATGGTATATAGAACAATGCACCAGATAGATCCTGAATGATATGAACGGAGTGTGTCAGAAGATGTGGCTCCTGTGTATGGCCCTCGTGGTCGGAGCTTCGCTGTCGTATGGACAGAAAGTGGGTGAGTCGGGCGTCCGCTGCGACGTAGGGCTGCTGTATCAGATCAGCTACCAGGAGAGCTGGGGCGACTCTCATGCCGTGGTCGTGGAGGTGATCCCCGGTAGCCCGGCCGACAGAGCCGGCATCCGCCCGGGCGATGTGATCCTCGAGATCGAGGGACGCGACACTCAGAAGCTCTCAGAGGAGTCCATCACTGCGATGATCCTCGATCCCTCTCACGATCAGGTGTCACTGAAGATGCGCCGTCCCGGCACACCATCGTGGGACTTGGTGCTGCAGAAGGAGTGCCTCCCCTCAGGGATCCTGACGGAGGAGCTTCTGGCACAGGCCTTCAGTATGTATAGCCTCGAGGATGTCACCACACGGCGCTTCACTATGCCCTTTATCTACACCCTTCCGACGAAGCGTGACTTCATCAAGTACAGCACATTCTCATTTGCAGACAAGGAGATCGGGACGAAGCCTGGTGCTCGTGTCCTCGCAAAAGAGCTGGTAGGCAAGGGACTGAGAGAGCTGCCCACCGGTGGACAGCTGAGCATCGTCTATAAGCCCACCCTTGAGAGCAATCCGGACTTCCGCCCCGGCAGCGAGGCGAATTTGGATCCGGGATTTAAAAACTATCTGGTAACCCGTAAGGATGGTCGCTACGAGGTGGATCACTATCCATTCTTGAGCATCAATACCCCAAAGTTCTCCGGTAAGTATCGGATGACAGTGAACATTGAGTTGATCGATAGTGAGGATAACACTAAGGTGTGGAGCGTGACAGCACGCGAGCTGCTCAATAAGGAGTACGATCCCGATCGGTATGTGGCTAACTTCTGCTACCTTATGCTGGCTAATTACCCCTTCGTCCGCTATGTGATGAATCCGACTTTCGTCCTGCACCGCGATCAGCACCTACAGACCGGCGTGGGATATGATATGAACGACCTGCAGGTCATTCGTCACATCACGCCCGGCAGTCCTGCAGAGGCTGCCGGACTGAGGGTGGGAGACCGGATCAAGTCGATCAACGGTCGCCCTCTGGAGAGCTCGGCAGATAAGATGAGCTCGGTCTACAAGACCTTCCTCCGTAAGACGTGGAAGTATCGCGCCAAGTCGACTGTCTACCCCGATGATAACGGCTTCCGTCAGTGTATGTACTGGGACCCTCAGTCATACGACGTTGTGGCGAGTGAGCTGGATAAGGAAACTTACTTGGGAGCCTTCAGCTACCTCTTTGCCCACAATCCCTACATCGTATCAGCAGGGGCAAAAGCAGCTGCATCCGATAATGGAGAGGCGAAGGTGATCTTCGAGGTGATCCGTGACGGTGCTCCACAGGTGATTAGGGTGGAGCCCCGACTCATCAATAAGGACTACATAGAACTGAAGTGATCATGAAACACCCATTACTCCTCTCCGCTCTCGCCCTGCTCTGCTCCGCTCAGGTGGTGAGGGCACAGGAGAGTATATACGACTACAAGCCGATTGCTGAGACCATACAGCAGGACGCTACTCGGTACGTCTGCAAGCGCCCACCGATGGAGGATCGTCTCTTCCGCTCCGATGCGGTGGAGCGCGTGATCCGTGAGGTGCAGAGTAAGCTGACCAATCCCAAGCTACGCTGGATGATGGGGAATTGTTTTCCCAACACCCTCGACACAACGGTCCACTTCCGACACGATGAGGAGGGACGACCGGACACCTTTGTCTACACAGGAGATATAGCAGCGATGTGGCTGCGCGACTCAGGCGCACAGGTTTATCCCTATGTGGCTCTCACTGATGAGGATCCCCTACTTGCGGAGATGCTCCGAGGGGTGATCCGCCGTCAGATGAAGCAGATCTGCCTCGATCCGTATGCCAACGCCTTCCTCGATGGAGACTTGACCACCTACTGGGCGACCGACATGACAGAGATGCGCCCGGGGGTGCATGAGCGGAAGTGGGAGATCGACTCGCTCTGCTATCCGATACGACTGGCCTACGCCTATCTGGCTGCGACGGGCGACAGCTCGATCCTCGACGAGGACTTCCACAGGGCGATGCGCCTTGTACTGCAGACTTTCCGCGAGCAGCAACGCAAGGAGGACAGAGGACCCTACTCCTTTATGCGCGAGACGGAGCGGAGTACAGACTCTAAGTCATGTGGTGGCTGGGGTGAGCCGGTGAACCCCGTGGGACTGATCGTCTCCTCATTCCGCCCCTCAGACGATGCGACACACTACCAATTCCTCATCCCCTCCAATTTCTTTGCAGTCACCTCCTGCCGTAAGGCTGCTGAGATGATCAGGAGGGGCTATGCAGACGAGGCACTGGCAACCGGACTGGAGGAGCTGGCAGACGAGGTGGAGCAGGCACTCGCAAAGTATGCTGTAGTCTCGCACCCGATCTATGGTCAGGTGTATGCTTATGAGGTGGACGGATATGGGAATGCCAGCTTTATGGACGATGCCAATGTCCCGAGCCTTCTCGCCATGGGCTACCTTGGAGACGTGCCACTCGATGACCCGATCTATCAGAATACGAGGCGCTTGGTTTGGAGCGAGAGTAATCCATACTTCTTCCGTGGCAGTGCCGGCGAGGGGATAGGTGGACCTCACGTGGGGTACGATATGGTGTGGCCGATGAGCATTATGATGCGCGCCTTCACCTCTACTGATGATGAGGAGATCCGCGCTTGTATGGAGCAGCTCCTCACGACCGATGCCGACACGGGGCTGATGCACGAGTCTTTTCACAAGGACGACCCGACGAAGTACACTCGCAGCTGGTTTGCGTGGCAGAATACCCTCTTCGGCGAGCTGGTGCTGACACTGATCGAGCGGGGAAAGCTGGACCTACTCAATAGCCTCTGACCCATGCGTCAATACACCTTACTTGCACTACTTGGTCTCCTTGTCCATATCTCCCTCGCAGTAGGACTCCAGGCTCAGTCGGTAGACGAGGTCTTCCGTCGGATGCCGGATGAACTGATCCCTCTGCTACCCGACAGCACCCTTCGTGCAGAGCTCCTCGAGAGTCCGGAGGGCGTTTCGGTGGTCAATCACTTTGGCGGGGAGATGAGTGTGAAGAGCCGAAGCGAGCAGGGCTTGAGTATCTCGCTCGACCGACTGACGGAGCTGGAGGTGGGACTCTTGCCACACGGTAAGAGCTACTACATATGTCTCATCGCCACCAGCACCATAGTACCGGCTCAGTCGGTGGTTACTCTTTTTGATGCTGACTGGAAACGGATGCAGGGGACTCCTTTTACCCTACCTTCACCGGAGCACTTCATCTCAGGACCGCTGAGTACGCGCATCAAGCGCTCCCTTGCAGAGCTGGGACACCTCCACTGGAGGGCTACGATGGACCCGATGGAGCCGCAGTTGCTTACCGTGAGGATCACCAGCCTTGACGAGAAGACAAGCCAATCCCTATACCCGGAGATGTATGAGAGGGTACAGCCGGTGGCGATGAAGTGGATGGAAAATCACTTTGATGTTGTGGTAAAGAAATAATCCGAAATGGATCAGGAAAGGATAGAGCAAGAGGATAAGCAACGCAAGCGTAAGGCACTCCTCATTTTCGGGATCAGCCTACTGCTGCTCCTACTAGCCGGAGGAGTGTACTACCTCGTGCAACAGCAGCGGACGATCAATGACATGCGGGAGCTGTCGGCACTGGACAAGCAGATGCTGCAGGATCAGTTTGATGAACTGAATATGCAGTATGAGGAATTTAGCTTCGAGATCAGCAACGACTCCATAGCGAAGCAGCTGGAGCAGGAGCAGGCTAAGGTGCAGCGACTGATGGAGGAGCTGAAGCAGGTTAAGAGCACAGATGCAGCTGAGATCAGTCGTCTCCGCCGCGAGCTCGACACCCTCCGCAAGATCCTCAAGAGCTACGTCATCCAGATAGACTCACTCAATAGAGCCAACGAAGCCCTCAGGACAGAAAATAAGGCTCAGCGCGAGGAGATCAGCCGTGTCACTTCCCGCCAGAGACAGTTACAGGAAGAGAAGTCAGACCTTACGGAGAAGGTCCAGCTCGCCGCCAAGCTCTCGGTGAGTAACTTCCACACCGTAGGACTTAATAACAGGGGGCGAGACACTAAGCGGATCAAGAGTATGAAGCAGCTGCAGATCAATTTCCAGGTCGACCGCAACGTCACTGCTGAGCCGGGGATGAAGACGATCTACGTCCGTCTCAGCAAGCCCGATGGATCACTGATGCAACAGCCCGGGGAGAGCGGCACGATGCCCTTCGAGAGCGGTCAGGTACCCTACTCTGTCTCACGTCAGGTCGAGTATGGCGGTGAGCCGACTCAGGTGAGTCTCTACTGGGACATACAGGAGTATCTACCGGAGGGGAGCTACGTGGCGGAGATCTTTGCCGACGGGTATAAGATAGGCAGATACAGCTTCTCACTCGGCAACTAAGCGACAGCCATGCGTACCGTACACATCATCAATGGCCCTAATCTCAATAGACTCGGTGCCCGTGAGCCCGAGCTCTATGGAGCAACCGCCTTTGAGGACTACTTAGAGAGGCTGAGGGAGCTCTTTCCCTCTGTGGACATCATCTACTTCCAGTCCAATCACGAGGGAGACCTGATTGACTACCTGCAGCAGGACGAGGTGCGGCATGCCTACGGTGTAATCATCAACGCGGGCGCTTTTTCCCACTACTCCTACGCCATAGCCGATGCGCTACGGATGGTGGAGGCACCGCTGATAGAGGTGCACATAACCAATACACATGCACGTGAGGACTTCCGAGAGAGGGATGTGCTCACGCCTGTCTGCGAGGGGGCAATCATCGGCCTCGGGCTGGACGGATATCGCCTTGCCCTTGCCAACCTCTGTGCCAGACGCGGATAAGAGATAAGTAAGCAACCTATAGCAAAAAGTAAGTATCGTGGTAAAGGAGTATCTAAAGGCTACTAAGATCGTCGCTACAGTGTCAGACCTGCATTGCGATGAGGAGTTTCTGAGACAAATCTTTGACGCCGGTGTCAACGTCGTCAGGATGAACTCAGCCCATATGACTCATGAGGGATTTGAGCGAGTGATCCACAACGTCCGCGCTGTCAGCGACAGCGTCGCCATTATGATGGACACCAAGGGACCTGAGGTCCGGACAACAGCTACCGCTGACGGAGCACCGATTGAGCTGGAGACTGACCAGCAGATACAGATCCAGGCGGACCCGACAGCGCCCTGCACCCAGGAGGTGATTAATGTGAATTACCCCGGCTTCATCCACGATGTACCGGAGGGAGCAGCTGTCCTCTTCGATGACGGACTCCTCGGCCTGAGAGTAATCCGCAAGGACGAGACGACCCTCTACTGCACAGTGCTCAATGACGGGACCATCGGCTCCCATAAGAGCGTCAATGTACCCAATGTCAGCATTGACCTCCCCGCCGTCACCGAGAGGGATCGAGACTCGATCCTCTTCTCTATGGCTAACGACGTTGACTTCATAGCTCACTCCTTCGTCCGGTCACGGAAGGATGTCGATGAGATACAGAAAATCCTCGACAGCGGGCACAGTGACATTAAGATCATCTCCAAGATAGAGAACCAAGAGGGCGTGGACAATATCGACGAGATCATACAGGCTTCCTACGGCATCATGATCGCTCGCGGTGACCTCGGCATAGAGGTGGATCTGGAGAATATCCCGACGATTCAGAGGACGATCATACAGATGTGCATCAATCAGAATAAGCCGGTCATCGTGGCAACGCAGATGCTCCACACAATGATCCAGAACCCACGCCCCACGCGCGCCGAGGTGAGTGACGTCTCCAGTGCGATCATGATGAATACGGATGCTGTGATGCTCAGCGGTGAGACCGCCAATGGGAAGTACCCCGTGGAGGCTGTACGGACGATGACGAAGATCATACGTGCTGCAGAGCAGCTCCCTCCGACGCACTTCTTCTCCGAGCTGACCTGCCCACGGGAGCAGGGATCGGATCTGACCCGCTTCCTCTCCAAGTGTGCCGTCGACTCGCTCTCCCTCTTCCCAGAGGTAAGCGCCATCATCAGCGATGCCTACTCCGGACGGACAGCTCGCACCCTCTCCTCCTACCGCGGAGATCGACCCATACTTGCACTTTGCTCCCATAAGGCCGTCGCCCGTCAGCTCTCCCTCTCTTATGGCGTCACAGCCATCTACCTGGAGAAAGACAAGGCCCATGGCGAGGACAACCGACACTACCTCCTGAGGGGGATCAAGTACCTCCTTGACCAAGAGACGATCACCACAGATGACACCATCGTCTACTGCGGTGGGATGCTTAGTCCTCACATAGGGACCAACACACTGGAGATGTACCGGATGAAGGACTTTATAGACTTCCATGCCGATAGCTTCAGTAAGTGATCATCTGAGAGAGTTGGCCATCACCGAGTACGCTGAGCGCCATACCGACAAGGAGCCGGCGATTCTCACGCGACTGACGCGGGAGGCTGACGAGCGACTGATGTATCCCCGTATGAATTGCGGGCACCTGCAGGGACGCCTCCTCAAGATGCTGGTTCGGATCACAGGTGCAAGTAAGGTGCTGGAGTTGGGGACATACGCTGCCTACTCCACCCATTGTCTCGCTGAGGGTCTACCCGAAGGGGGACACCTCACCACCATTGACGTCAACGACGAGATGGAGCCTGTGATCAGAGCCAGCCTCTGCGAGGCGGCCATTCACGAGAAGGTGACCAGCCTCATAGGCGATGCGAAAGAACTGCTCTCCACGATGGATCTCTCAGCCTACGATCTGATCTACCTGGACGCGGACAAGCGGGGCTACCCAGACTACTACCACCTCATCGTCCCGGCGATGAGACCGGGTGCACTCCTCATCGCTGACAACACCCTCTGGGGTGGCAAGGTGGCACTGAGCGACTGTCACGATCCCCAGACAGAGTCGCTCCGCTCCTTCAACGACCTAATCGCAGAGGACGCCTCCGTGGAGAAGGTTCTACTCCCTCTCCGAGATGGTCTTACACTTATCTACAAGAAATAAATACCGATATGAATCCGATACGAACCGCACGCACAGCACGGATGATCCAGAAGGAGCTAAGCGAACTCCTCCTCGCAGATACGAGGCTGACGCGTGGCGTGATCATCAGCGTCACGGAGGTACGACTGGCTCCGGACCTCAGCTCTGCACGCTGCTACCTGAGTATCTTCCCTGATGCCAAGGGACCCGAGATCCTCAAGACCCTTCAGGCCAATACATCGACCATAAGGTATGACCTCGGCAACAGCCTTGCCAGCCGCATGAGGGTGATACCGGAGCTCTACTTCTACCTCGACCGGTCGGAGGAGTACGCCCGCAAGATCGATGAGCTACTGGATGCCAATCCCACTCACGACTACACGAAAGACGAGGAGTCGGAGGGGTGGATCTCCAGCTTAGACGACGAGTAAGGGAAAGGCGCCTTATGGGATCCGGATCTAGAAGTCTCAGCACGGCACTCTTCATAGCGTGGAGGTACTTCTTCTCACGCAAGAGTACGCAAGCGATCCATGTGATTGCCATCGTCGCTGTGACGGCTATTGCCATCGTAACGATGGTAATGGTGGTGGCACTCTCGGTCTTCAATGGATTTGAGCGCTTCACGACGGATCAATTCGCCACCCTCTGCCCCACCACTGAGATCCGTAGCGATACTGGGCAAGACTACTCTGCCTCTGCAGTTACATTGCCTCCCGGAGTAACAGCAGCACCGGTCCTGACGACACAGGCACTTGCCAAGTGCGGGGACAATGCGATGCCGGTGACCCTTATCGGTATTGACAGCACCTATCAGCAGGTGGTTCCGATTGCCGACCACTTGGTGGGAGGAGACTTTGACACAGGAGATGAGGACTACCCCTCTGCGGTACTTGGCATCGGTGTGGCTGCACGGCTGGGTGCCGGTGTGGGCTACCGGTCACCCCTGACCATCGTGCTGCCGAAGCGGCTTGGTCGGATGTCGACCATCCTCCCTCAGAGGAGCTTTTTCACGCGGGATCTCTATGTGGGCGGGGTCTTCCAGGTCGACGATGAGGAGGCAGACGAGCAAGCAGTTTACGTGCCGATCGCACTGCTGAGGGAGTTGCTTATGTACGACAACGACGTAGTCACCTACCTCGCCACAGATCATTCAGATGATCGTGAGCTTACCTCGGCACTCGGCCCGGGGTACAGGGTCCTGGACATTTATGAGCAGAATCCCCAGGCCTACCGCGTACTGGAGATTGAGAAGTGGATCACCTTCCTCCTGCTCGTCTTCGTCCTCATCCTCTGCCTATTCAGTGTCATCTCCACTCTTGGACTGCTGATTGTGGAGAAGCGTGACGACACACAGGTGCTCCTCTCCCTTGGGGCAACACCGAGTACCATCGACAGCATCCTGCATATAGAGAGCTACCTACTGACCCTAAGCGGTCTCGTCATCGGACTGGTGACAGGGATCTTTCTGGTCCTTGGTCAAGCGACTTGGGGGTGGCTCAAGCTGGGGGGAGATGCCAGCCTACTGCTCATCGATGCCTACCCGGTGGAGTTGCGAGTGAGCGACCTCCTTATGGTGAGTGCGATCATCCTCTTGGTGGGCTGGATCAGTAGCCGGATTGCCTTCCGACTCTTCAGTCGAAGAGAGCGAGAGGGATAAATAGGTGCTTTTTTTCCGAAAAAGGCGGAGAATATAAGGCGGAGAAGAAATCTTTTTCCTTACATTTGCCAAGACGGGAAGGAGGGGGATAGGATACTATTATCACAACCAATAATCAAAATCTCTAATGAGTACAGTAGAGACGGCACAATCAACGATGCCGCACGGAGAGACCCTCCGAGACAAGTGGTACGTCCGGTGGGGCGTCCTGATTATGATCTCACTGACGATGCTCTTCGCGTATATGTTCGTCGATGTGCTTTCACCCCTAAAGACTCAGCTGGACCAAAATCTCGGCTGGAGTTCGTCTGTCTTCGGCATCTATGCGGGGAGCGAGTTTTTCATCAACGTCTTCTGCCTTTTCCTGATCTTTGCCGGTATCATCCTCGACAAGATGGGCGTGCGCTTCACCGCCATCCTCTCCGGATCGCTGATGGTACTCGGAGCGGGTATCAAGGTCTATGCGCTGAGTAACACCTTCCATGACGGCGGCTTCCTTTACGATTTCGTATCAAGCATTGTCCCCGCTGACTTTCCCCCATCCGCAGCACTCGCCTGTGCCGGCTTTGCCCTCTTCGGCATGGGTACCGAGATGGGCGGCGTGACCGTCTCTAGAGCCATCGTCAAGTGGTTCCAGGGGAAGGAGATGGCAATGGCGATGGGCGTCGAAATGGCGGTAGCCCGACTGGGTGTCTTTGCTGTCTTCCAGTCGTCACCTCGTATCTACAATGCGATGGTAGAGAAGTTTGGACCCGACATGACCGCCGCTCAGGGTGTCGAGGCAGTACAGGCGCCGGTGCTCTTTGTCTTCATCCTACTGGTGATCGGGCTCTTCCTCTACCTCGTATATGGTATACTGGATCGTAAGCTGGATAAGCAGGAGAGCGTCCATATCGTCGAGGACGAGGAGCCCTTTAAGTTTAAGGATCTGGGCAAGGTCTTTGGTCTCAAGACCTTCTGGATCGTAGCACTGCTCTGCGTCCTCTACTACTCCGCCATCTTCCCCTTCCAGAAGTATGCGACCAACATGCTCGAGAGTAATCTCGGGCTGAGCACAGAGACAGCATCAAGTATCTTCAGCCTCCTCCCCATAGGAGCGATGTTCGTCACGCCCTTCCTCGGACTCTATCTCGACAAGAAGGGCAAGGGTGCCACGATGCTGATCCTGGGTTCGATCCTTATGATTATCTGTCACGGAACCTTTGCACTCTATCCTTTCACGACGGATAAGCTCTCCTTCGGGATCGCCATCGGCGCCATTGTGCTCCTCGGGATCTCCTTCTCACTCGTGCCTGCCGCCCTCTGGCCCAGCATGCCTAAGGTGATCGACGCCAAGGTTCTCGGCTCCGCATACTCAGCCACCTTCTTCATCCAGAATATCGGACTGATGTCTGTCCCGATGATCATCGGTCGCGTCCTCGACGAGACCAATCCCGGTGCCGTGGCAGGGCAGGCTCTCAATTACACCCCCGCAATGCTGATCTTCACATCCTTCGGAGTGCTGGCGCTCCTCCTAAGCCTTTACCTCAAGGTCTACGACCGGAAGAAGAATCTCGGTCTCGAGCTGCCCAATATCCAGAAGGACAACTAATCCCCCTATACATAGTTAGGCTCAAGAGGGTGTGCCGAGACATCGGCACACCCTCTTGATCGTTGTGATCAAGGGCTTTTCACTGAGATGAGCAGTGAAGAGGTAAAATCGTACCTTTGCGGTATAGAGTGATCCTCTCCCTATGAGTGAGTGACCCTGTCGCTCGAGACTTAGGTCTCGGGAGGAAAGTCCGGGCCACACAGAGCATCACGCTTCCTAACGGGAAGGCGTCGTGAGGCGCTCGATGCGTAACAGAGAATGACCGCCTGCTTGCAGGTAAGGGTGAAAAGGTGAGGTAAGAGCTCACCGAGCCATCGGTGACGAGGGCTGCCGTACGCAGACGTGAGGGGAAAAATCATGTATACCGGCGACTGAGGGCTGCTCGTCCGATGCCGGGGGGTAGATCGATAGAGGTGTCGGGCAACCGCCACCCGAGATTAATGACAGGGACGCTTGGTGAGAGCACCAAGACGACAGAACCCGGCTTACCACTCACTCCTGAGGGAGGGGGATCACTCTTTTTATTATCACCATACCATCACCGACCTCACACGAGAGATATGCCTACCGAGCAGAGGGACAGCCATCAGAGTAACGACCTCCCCAGCTATGAGGAGCGACTACAGACTATCCGGTCGAGACGAGAGAAGGAGCAGCGGAAGGGCTTCTTCTCACGCGTGACACGCCGTGGGAAGAAGGCGAAGCGCTTCTTCTCAAATGAGATATGGCGTCTCCGTGAGGATGACCTGCGCGGTAGTCAGCGGTGGATGGTCCGAGTACTCCAGGTGATCGTCATCACGATCCGCGAGTATACGGATGGCAACTTGGGTCGAAAGGCCTCTGCCCTCACATACACCACCCTCCTTGCCCTGATCCCCATGCTGGCGGTGGTCCTCAGTATCGCAGCAGGCTTCGGGATGCAGAGCTCCGTCCAGAGACAGCTCTACGACTACTTCCCGGGACACTACACGGAGCTGACTCAGGCCTTTGACTTCGTTGAGAGCTATATGAATGTGGTCCACAGCAACACTTTCATCATCATCGGAGTGGGTACTTTGCTCTACACTGTGGTCCGACTGATGCTCAATATCGAGGATGTGATGAATGAGGTGTGGCATATCAAGGAGCCTCGCCCCTACAGCCGACGGATCCTCTGGTCTCTCGCCTACTTCCTGATCCTCCCCTTCCTCATCACACTGACGAGCGGACTCAACGTCTTCATCCGCTCATTCTCGAGCTTCAAGCTCTTTGGAGAGCTCTCACTATCGCCACTCTTCTCCTTCCTCAGCGGCTTTGGTCTCTATCTGATCTGGATCCTGATCTTCACGGCGCTGTATAAGTTTATGCCCAATACTCGTGTTCGCACAGGTCCTGCACTGATGGCGGGGACGCTGTCGGGTGTGGTCTTCCAGCTCTTCCAGATGATCTATATTACCGGCCAGCTGTGGGTGAGTAAGTACAACGCGATCTACGGAAGCTTTGCTGCCGTTCCGTTGCTCCTCCTCTTCGTCCAAATGTCGTGGGTGATAGCGCTCTTCGGTGCACAGCTCGCCTACTCGATACAGAATGTGGAGTACTACTACTTCCGCTCAGAGAGCGAGCACATCTCGAGGCGATTCAGAGACTTCATCGCAGTGGTACTGATGAAGAAAATCTGCCTCGCCTTCAAGCACGAGGGCGAGGTGTACGATGGTGAGGAGCTGGCGAAGGAGTGCCACCTGCCGATCATCGTCGTCAATGACACGCTCGACAAGCTGGTGCTCTGTCGCCTGCTGATCCGTCAGCCAAATCCCAAGCAGACCTCCCGCCCCACCTACCTCCCGGCACTCGATGTCAGCACGATCACTGTACGCAAGGTGACCACCGCTATGGATCGGCTCGGAGCGGAGAATTTCCGGATCGACCTCTACAACACCTACGCCAAGGAGTGGCTCATCGTTCGGGACGCACGCTTCTCCGAGGATCCGGACAAGATGGATCAGCCGGTGATCACCCTCTGAGACATCTCTATACCTCTCTCGTGCAGCAGGGAAACCGATAGCCCGGAGCCATAGCCCATACGCCGGGACGGCTGTGAGGCGAGCAACTTAGGTTTCCTGTCTACTACTCCTAATTCACTGCACACGACTATCTTCCGCAGAAATCTAATTTCTCTACCCTTAAGGGAACTCGAAAAAGGACACTAAGGTGTGCCTTTTTTTTGTAGTTTTGTATGCACTGCGAAAAGCAATGCATCGACACCATTCAACCACTTCAACCATGAATAGCAAAAGAAATATACTCGGCACCCTGATCATCGCTGTCACTGTCGTACTCTCAGTCTGGATCGGGGCATCGGCCCTCCGTCACCGCAATGACGGACCTCGTACCATCACTGTGAAGGGAAGCGCAGAGCGATCCTTCCGCAGCAATCTCGCCACCTGGACACTCACGATCACCGACCACAGCTCGTCTCCCAAGCTTGGATTTGACGAGGTGGAGCGACAGCGGGGTGTAGTTGTAGGCTTCCTCCACTCGCACGGATTTACCGACGAGGAGATGGAGATGCTCGGCGTCTCCTACAACGAGCGCATCAATGGCTACTACAATAAGAATCAGGATCGCTATGTAGAGGAGCACGACGGCTACGATGTGAGCCAGTCGATCGTGCTCACCACAGAGGACGTGGACAAGATCGACAAGACTGCTAAGGCAGTAGGCGAGCTCATCAATCTTGACGTCACCGTCAATGTGGGCTACCCCAGCTACTACTACACCAAGATGGCGGACCTCAAGCTGGAGATGCTTGATGCCGCAGCCGCCGATGCACGCGATCGCGCCGCATCGATCGCCAAGGCGAGCCACGGCAGCCTCGGTGCTCTGCAGAAGTCTCAGATGGGCGTCTTCCAGATCCTGGGACGCTACGCCAATGAGAGCTACTCTTGGGGAGGAACGCTCAACACCTCAGACATAGATAAGACCGCAAGTATCACCGTCTCCTCGACTTTCCTCCTGAAGTAATGACCCTCGACGAAGCCCGCCGACGGGTAGAGCAGCTGAGACACGAGCTGGAGGAGCACGAGTATCGGTACTACGTCCTATCGGACCCCACCATCAGCGATAGGGACTTTGATCTCCTGATGAAGGAGCTGGAGTCTCTTGAGAGATCCTACCCGGAGCTGATCACCCCCTACTCGCCTACGCAGCGGGTGGGGAGCGAATTCATCGGCGGGGTCGCCACAGGCACTGCCGTTGCCCACAGAGTGCCGATGCTCTCGCTTGCCAATACCTACAGCATAGGCGAGGTGGAGGACTTCTACCGCAGGCTCACTGAGGCTGTTGGCGAGGCACCGGAGCTGGTAGCGGAGCTAAAGTTTGACGGTGTCTCCATCTCCGTGATCTACGAGGCGGGACTACTACACCAAGCTCTCACCCGAGGGGACGGGCAGTATGGCGAGGATGTGACGCGGGCAATCAGGGCGATCCGGGCGATCCCGCTCCGGCTCAAGGGCGATAATCTCCCGGACCGAGTGGAGGTTCGGGGAGAGATCCTGCTGCCCTGGCGTGAGTTTCAGAGACTGAATGCGGCTCGCGAGGAGGCGGGCGAGGCTCCCTTTGCCAACCCTCGCAACGCTGTCTCAGGTACGATCAAGACGAGGGAGAATATCGCCGCCGTGGTGAGTCACCGACGCCCGACTGCGCGCTTTTACTACCTCCTCAGCGATGATGAGGACTGGTTGCCGGAGCGTCACTCCGATCGGCTGGAGCGGATGCGGGAGATGGGGCTCCCCGTCAGCACGCACAGCGCCCTCTGCCACTCTGTGGAGGAGGTAGACAAGTATCTCGACTACTGGGATCTCCACCGGCACGAGCTGGAGGTGGCAACTGACGGGGCGGTGCTGAAG
>CAMXXM010000009.1 GCA_947253195.1 uncultured Porphyromonas sp. | reverse complement strand
GTTTCTTTCCTCAATTTACGTTAAGTATACTAATGATCAATGATATAGGCAATAATTTGCGCCTGCTTTTCGTGCAACATTCTGTAGAAGGAGTTGTCCGCATATACATCAAAATGCGAATTAGTCGAATTTCCCCGGAGGTGACAGGAAACTCTCGGGGAGGGAAAAGGGGAGACGGCAAAAAGTTGGTACCTTTGACTTGAGATAGATGGTATCAATCACTTTTTACTCCCCTACATGCAAGGCAAGCTAATCATTTTCTCTGCCCCAAGCGGCTCGGGTAAGAGCACGATCATCAATAAGCTTATGAGTGAGTATGGCCTCCGAGGCCGCTTCTCCATCTCTGCCACCTCGCGCAAGCCGCGTGGCAGCGAGCGGGATGGCGTCGAGTACTACTTCCTCTCTGAGGAGGACTTCAGGAAGCGGATCGGGGAAGGGGACTTCCTGGAGTATGAGGAGGTCTATCCCGGATGCTTCTACGGGACGCTTCGGAGTGAGGTGGACCGGACGCTGGATCGGGGGGAGAATGTGATCCTCGACATCGACGTGCAGGGGGGGCTTAATGTCAAGAAGATCTATGGTGACAGAGCGCTGACGCTCTTCATACAGCCCCCAAGCATTGAACGTCTGCGGGAGCGACTGGAGCGGAGGGGGACGGATGCCCCCGAGGTGATTGAGCGCAGGCTCGCCAAGGCCGAGACGGAGCTCTCCTTTGCACCAAAGTACGATGCGATTGTAGTGAATGACGACCTCGAGGAGGCGTGTCGGGCTGCTGCCCGTGTCGTCGAGGACTTCCTTACTGCTGACCTGTGACAGATGCGCGAGATACTCTTCTACCCGGGCTCCTACAGCCCACTGCATATCGGTCATCTTTGCCTCGCCAATTACATCATCGAGCAGATGCGAGACCGCTTTGATGAACTGTGGTTTTCGCTCACACCAAGCAACCCCTTCAAGGAGGATAACCTGCTGCTGCCGGATGACTTCAGACGTCGCTGGGCGGAGAGTCTCCTGCGGGAGCACCCTAAGATCCGCCTAAGTCTCGATGAGTGGGAGCTGCCGCAGCCCAATTACACCCTCCGGACGATGCAGTACCTCCACGAGAAGTACCCGAGCAGCCACTTCACCCTCCTGATGGGTCTCGACAGCCTGCTTTGGCTACATAAGTGGTACCACAGCGATGAGCTGACACAGACGACGGACATACTGGTCTACCCGCGACCGGGATACCACCTGCCGGAGGGCTTCGAGATGCCGGCGAGGACGCGAGTGATCGACGATGTGCCGACGTACGAGGTCTCCTCGACAGATATCAGGGAGCGCCTCGAGGAGGGGAAGGATCTTCCCTATCTCCTCGCCACCTCTATTGATGATCCGCTGTACCAGGAGCTATTGGAGCTGATCCGCACCGCAGGGCATAGAAACGGGGCGGAGGAGTAAGCCTCACGACAGGGGTCCTGCCCCACGGAGGAGCAGGTACTGGTCGATGAGGACGAGTGCCGTCATCGCATCGACGACCGGTAGCACACGTGGGAAGACGGAGCAGTCGTGGCGACCGGAGATAGTGAGATCGGTGGGGTGACCATCGGTGTCTACCGTTGACTGTGGGCGAGCAATGGAGGCGATGGGCTTGAAGGCGGTTCGGAAGCGGATTACTTCCCCATTCGAGATGCCGCCCAGGATGCCTCCCGAGTGATTGGTGGAGGTTCGTATTTTGCCCTTTTCATTTGTAATAAAAGGATCATTGGCCTCTGTCCCCCTCATCTCAGCGAGGGCAAAGCCGTCCCCGATCTCAAAGCCCTTGGCGGCATTGATACTCATCATCGCCGAAGCAAGGTCGGCAGAGAGCTTGTCGTAGAGCGGGTCTCCCCACCCGGTCGGCACGCCTCGCACCACCGTAGAGACCACACCTCCGAGAGTGTCACCGTCGGCACGAGCCTGACGGACCAACGCCTCCATCTGCTGCTCTGTAGCCGGGTCGGGACAGCCGTATTCGGATGCCTCCACCACGGCGCTATCTATCTCATCCCTGTAGCTGCCCGGCAGCTCCAAGCCTCCCAGCCGAGAGGTGTAGGAGACGATCTCCAGCCCCACCTCCTCTCGGAGGATCTGTCGGGCAATAGTCCCGCCCACCACGCGGACTGCTGTCTCGCGAGCTGATGCCCTGCCTCCACCCCGCCAGTCCCGGGTGCCGTACCTTTTGATATACGTATAGTCCGCGTGGGATGGGCGATAGACGTCCTTGAGCCGGTCGTAGTCGGAGCTCCGGTGCTGCTCATTGGGGATCAGGAAGGCGAGCGGCGTGCCGGTAGTGACCCCGTCCATGAGACCGGAGACGAAATCGACCCGATCACTCTCCCACCGTGTGGTCGATCCCTCGGTGGCTCCTCCGCGCCTGCGGGCAAGCTGATGCGTCACCTCATCGCTGTCGACTCTGAGACCGGCAGGGCAGCCGTCGATGACCCCTCCGATACAGGGACCATGCGACTCGCCAAAGGTGGTAAGGCGAAAGAGTTTGCCGTGGGTATTCATACCGCTACTCCTTCTTGGCTGACGTGAAGATGTCTACCCTCGACTTGGGGATCCGAATGGCCACCCAGCGGCGTATGGTCTGCTCTCTCTCCTCGGAGAGCTTGCTCAAGGGCGTATAGATCCTGACAATGAAGGTCGTATCCGGACTGATGACCTCGAGGGAGTCTTGTTTGTAGGTGATCACGTCGCCGACCTCCAGCTGACTCACCTCAGGGAAGAGCGCCTTCATATCGACGGCAAGTCGCTGCGACTCCTCGCTGAGGATGTCGTACCGAGAGAGCAACCTCTGGAGGGAGTCGATCTGGAAGTGCTGATAAGCAACGAGGTCGGCAGTTCCGCGTCTGCCATCGCCCCTGTAGACGTCGTTGAGGATTGATGAGCGGAGTCTCTGTACGTTTTGCCGGTCGTAGTTTTGCTGGATCATCAGGGCGGTCTTGCGGAGACCATAGCCGTCGAGCTTGGCATCCAGCACCTTCTTCTCCTCCTCGGTGATCTCCGACCCGAGTACATTCACGGTCATAAAGGTGGAGTCGCCACGCTTGTAGGAGTCGTAGGAGAGCACATAGCGGTCATCACCGGTGATCTCAGAGCGGATGAAATTTCGCTCCGCCTGCTCCTTGACAGAGGTATGTATCATCCGCCACGCTAGGTAAATACTGGGAAGAAGTGTGCAGATGACGATGGCGGCAACAGCGCGATTGAGCAATCGACCCCGCTTCTTATCGACATAGGTGACCCGAGGGTAATCAAGTGCTCGGACCGTGATGTAGGTGGCGAGCCCGATAAAGACGGCATTGATGATGTAGAGGTAGAAGGCTCCGATGAAGTAGTGGAGGTTCATCGTCGCGATGCCATAACCGGCCGTACAGAGCGGTGGCATGAGGGCGGTGGCGATGGCGACGCCGGGGATCACATTCCCCTTATTCTTACTGGCACCGGCGGTAATGCCGGCCAGACCGCCGAAGGAGGCGATCAGCACGTCGTAAAAAGTGGGCTGCGTGCGAGCGAGGAGCTCTGTCGTGGGGGCCTCTACCGGTGATAGGAGGAAGTAGACTGTAGCTGTGCTGATACCGATGAGGGTCATCATGCCGAGGTTCTTGAGACTACGCTTGACCAGATCGAAATCTGTGATCCCGAGCCCGAGACCAAAGCCGAGGATAGGACCCATGAGCGGGGAGATGAGCATTGCACCGATGATGACGGCGGTCGAGTTCATATTGAGCCCAAGTGCGGCGATGAAGATCGCACAGATCAGGATCCACATCTTGGGACCCTTAAAGTCGACGTCAGCAGCGATGGACTCGATGGTCTTCAGCTCATTGTCCTTGTCGAGACGGAGGTCAAAGTACTCCTTGAGGAAGCCGACGAGACCTTCGTTTTTCTTAATCTGAGGCTCTTGCTTTTCGGCCTCTTCAGGAGTGGGATTGGATGGTTGAGTATTCATTTTCTACGATGACGTAATCGGACAAAAACAGGAGTAAAGAGGTGGCCTGCGAGACCGATGTAGATCAGCAGGAGGAGCGTCCGTAGCACAAGTGTGAGTGCCACACTCTCTGGGTGGATCTGCATTCCACCGAAGTAGAAGAGCGCACCCAGTACCAGGATCCCGAGATCCGACCGTGTCCGGTAAGCTATCGGATGGTTGCGTTGACCGAGGACGTAGGAGAGCAGGAGCATGACGAGATTGCAACTGACAGCGGCCCAGGCACAGGCGATGAAGCCGTAGCGCGGGACTCCGAGCGTGATGATCGTCAGCGTGACGACCAGTCCGATCACGGCAAAGAGCGCCCCGTAGTAGGTCCGGTCGGTCACCTTGTACCACACCGAGAGGTTGTAGTAGATCCCAAATAGGATCTCGCTTAACATCATCCACGGCACGATCACCAGGCCGGAGTAGTAGTCGGGGCGGACGATGATCTTGAAGACATCGATCCAGTACATCACACCGATGAAGATCACTGAGGCGAAGAGGATGAAGTAGGTCATCGCCATCGTGTAGGCCTGACCGGCGTCCCGCGACTTCATCTTGCTAAAGACAAAGGGGTCGTAAGCGAAGCGGAACGCCTGCAGGAACATCACCATGATGACCGAGATCTTGAGGTTTCCGCCAAAGATCCCGAGCGCCGTCATCCCCTCGCCGTGGTCGGCATAGAGGTAGGGGATCAGCACCTGACCGGCCATCTTATTGAAGTCCCCCGCCAGCCCGAGCAGCACCAGCGGACCGCAGTAGAGCGCCAGCTTGGGCAGTAGCTCCCGGTCAAAGCCCTTGATCCCGTACCGAAAGAGTGGCAGCATCATCAGCGCCTCGATGCCGGAGGCGAGGAGGTTGGAGATGAAGATGTAGCCCACTCCCATGCCGGGTCGGTAGAGCCAGCCGGGGAGAGCGTACCCAGCCGCCTCCAGTCTCGGACAGACGATGAGGAAGAAGAGGTTGAAGAAGATATTGAGCCCGATGAAGAGGAACTTGTAGAAGGCAAAGCTCCAGGGCTTATGCTGATACCGAAGGTAGGCAAAGGGGAGTGACATCAGTGCATCCAGTGCCACGATGACGACAAACATCCCCACGTACTCCGGGTGAAGGGGGTACTTCAGGAAGTCTGCTATCGCCTGCGTCCGGGTGAGACCGACGAGGAGGAAGATCAGCACCGGGACCGACAGCACCTTGAGGCACGTCGCATAGACCTGCTGCGGCTTATCGTAGGTATTGATGAAGCGAAATAGCCCCGTCTCCAGCCCAAGCGTCAGCACCACTAAGATCACGCTGACCCAGGCGTAGAGATTGGTCACTATGCCATACTCAGCCGAGGTTGCCAGCACCCGGATGTAGAGGGGTGCCAGAAGCCAATTGAGAAACTTGCTGACGATATTCGTAAGGCCATAGACCACTGTGTCCTTGGCCAGACTCTTCATGCCGCCGCCCTGTGCCATAAGTCTTTAGAGTGAGAGATCCTGCTCGTCCCAGAGCATCTGTCCCCGAGCCGGTGCCTGAGAGGGTCGGCCAAAGTGGGTATAGGCCAGCGATGTGACGACGCGCCCCCTTGGGGTCCTCTTCAGGAAGCCTTCCTTGATGAGGAAGGGCTCGTAGACATCCTCGACGGTGCCGGCATCCTCCCCGATAGAGGTGGCGATGGTCTCGACGCCCACCGGACCGCCCTCAAACTTGTCCATGATCGCCAGGAGGATCTTCCGATCGATCTGATCCAGCCCGTACTCGTCGATATTAAGCGCCTCGAGGGCATAGCAAGCCACCTCGTGCGTCACCTTACCGGTCCCCTTGACCTGAGCGAAGTCGCGCACCCTCCTCAGGAGTGCATTGGCCACACGAGGCGTGCAGCGGCTGCGATTGGCGATCTCTGTCGCCGCGCGCTCCTCGCACTCGATCCCCAGGATGCCGGCACTACGGAGGACGATCTCCCGCAGCATCTCCGCATCGTAGTACTCAAGGTGCATATTGATCCCAAAGCGGTCCCGCAGCGGAGCGGTCAGGAGGCCGCTTCGTGTGGTGGCACCGATGAGGGTAAAGGGCTCAAGGTCAAGGCGAATACTCCTCGCCCCGGGACCCTTGTCGATCAAGATGTCGATCCGGTAGTCCTCCATGGCAGAGTAGAGGTACTCCTCCACCACAGGCGGCATGCGATGGATCTCATCGATGAAGAGCACCTCTCCCGGCTCGAGCGAGGTGAGTACACCGGCGAGGTCTCCCGGCTTATCCAGCACAGGGCCTGAGGTGACCTTGATCCCCACACCGAGCTCATTGGCAATGATCTGAGAGAGGGTGGTCTTCCCCAGTCCGGGTGGACCGTGGAGCAGGACGTGGTCGAGCGTCTCACCCCGCATCTTCGCCGCCTTGACGAAGACGCTGAGGTTGCCCACCACATCGGGCTGACCGGTAAAGTCCTCGAAGCGCTGCGGTCTCAGGAGCTTGTCGGGATCCTTACGCCCATCCTCTGAGAGAGAGGGGGGCAGTGGATCACTCCCGAGCTCGACACCACGTATGTCGAAGTCCTCCAGCCCCTCTATCTTACGATCCTCATCGCGCATGTCGTCCGATCTCCTCTATCAGTGTCTGCGACCTGATCGGTTACCGCCACGACCACCACCGCGGTGTGAGTCGTAGCCTCCTCTGCGATGATCTTCCTGGGGCTGACCGGCCGGCTTATCCGCCAGCTCAAAGTCGAGGAACCTCTTCTGGAGATCGGCCCGTGCGACACGGATCTTGATCATATCGCCGAGGGCGTAGCGACGGCGGGTATTGATCCCCACGAGCGCCATAGTCTTGTCGTCGTACTCGTAGAAGTCATCGCTGAGGTCACGGATCGGCACCAGTCCCTCGCAACCATTCTCCTTGATCTCCACAAAGATCCCGAAGTCCTTGACACCACTGACCATGCCCTCAAACTCCTGCCCCAGTCGCTCTTGCATATACTCAATCTGCTTGTACTTAACAGAGGAGCGCTCCGCATCGGCAGCCGTCTTCTCCATCTCAGAGTCGTGCTCACAGATGGCATCGAGGTCGCTCCTGTCGGCACCCTTCCCGGTGGTCATATACTGCCACAGGAGGCGGTGAACCATCATATCAGGGTGGCGACGGATAGGGCTGGTGAAGTGGGTGTAAAACTCAAATCCGAGCCCGAAGTGACCAATATTCTCTGTCTGGTACACAGCCTTGGACATCGTGCGGATCGCCAAAATCTGGATCACATTCTCCTCCGGCTTCCCCTTGATTTCCTCGAGGAGCTTATTGAGATTGTCGGAGATGGACCGGGCATCTCCCGTGTAGACAAACTTGTATCCCAGCCGCCCTACGTACTCGGCAAAGTTCTGTAGCCGCTCCTCATCCGGTCTGTCGTGCACACGATAGATAAAGGGTGGGATCTTCTCGTCCCGCTCCTTGGCCAGCTTAGCGATGTGCTTGGCGACGGTGCGATTGGCAAGCAGCATATAGTCCTCGATCAGGCGATTGGCATCGGTATTCTCCTTCACATGGACGGAGATCGGCTTGCCTTTCTCATCGAGGTCAAACACCAGCTCCTCCTGCTCAAACTCGATCGAGCCGTGCTCGAAGCGCATCTTCCTCAGTGCCTTGGCCATTTCATCCAGCCTGTGGATCGCCTCCTCCACCTCGGGAGTCACGCCGGGCTGACCATTGATCACCTCCAGCACCTCCTCGTACTTAAATCGGTAGTCACTGTGGATCACCGTGCGGGCGACATGGTAGTCGAGCACAGTGCCGAGGGGATTCATCCGGAAGATGCAGGAAAATGCGGGTCTGTCCACACCTGCGCGGAGGGAGCAGAGGTCGTTGCAGAGCCGCTCCGGCAGCATCGACACGGTGCGGTCGACCAAGTAGACGCTGGTCGCACGCTGAGAGGCCTCCTCATCGATCGGGTCCCCGGGGGTGACGTAAGAGGTGACGTCAGCGATGTGGACACCCACCTCGTAGGTGCCGTCGCCGAGATCCTTGTAGGAGAGCGCATCATCGTAGTCCTTCGCCGACTCCGGGTCGCAGGTAAAGGTGAGTCGGTCACGGTAGTCCTCTCTCTTATACTTCGGGTCGTATGCCATCTGCTCATCGAGGTCATTGGCGTACTGCTCCAGATTTTCCGGATAGGAGTAGGGCAGACCATACTCTGCCAGTATCGCATGCATCTCGGTGTCGTTGCTCCCCGGCTTTCCGAGGCGGGAGATCACCTCACCTACAGGGTTCTTGGCATGGTCCGGCCACTCCAGTACATGGACCAGTACCTTCTCGCCATCCTGAGCGCCATTGAGGTTGCGATCCGGGATCAGGATGTCATTGTCCAGCTTACGGCTGTCCGTGATGAGGAAGTTGTAGCCGTGGCTGATCGACATAACACCGACGAAATTAGTCACAACCCGCTCCAGTATCTCGATCACCTCGCCCTCAATCTCCTGACCAGGACGCAGAGCCAGCAGCTGCACCATTACCTTGTCGCCATCAAAGGCGTGAGCAGAGTTTCGCTCCGCCACGCGGATCGGGTCGCTCCCATCCTCGGGGAAGAAGAAATTGTGTCCCTTGCCGGCCTTGCGGCGGAAGGATCCTATCAGCTTCGTATTCTTTGTCCTGTAGATGTACTCGTCACTGGCGGCACCTGCCTGGATGAGCTTCTCGCGCATCAGCTGATCAAGCACCTCTCTGACCATCTGCTTCTCCGATCCATCATCAGCGCCGACCGTCTCACAGATCTCGTCGACAGATACACAGACATTGGCATGGCTGGTGAAGTAGTCGATGACATCCCTCCTGTAGCGAGAGAAACCCCGCTCTTTTTTACTTGGCTTGTAGGACGACTCCCTAAATTCCTGACTACTCTTCTCTTTTCTTGACTTAAATTTCTTACCCATTGATTCTTCTGTGTATCATTAGTGACCGACAAAGTTACCCAAATTTCCACACCTCCTGCCGTCCTCATCCACGACCCTCCGGGGGTGTAGCAGAGCCGCTCCTCGCAAGCGCTCCGGATCGATGTCGGTGTGGGTAAAATCTATTACCGGTAATAGTGACGACTAATACCGATAATAGTGTCGACTAATACCGGTAATAGTCTCAACTAATATCGGTATTAGAGAAGGCCCCCAAAAAAAGCCGGAGAGTGCAGAAGCTTCTTCCGCACTCTCCGGCTGATCGAAGTCGATCCAGTGGTCCCACACGGGCTTGAACCGTGGACTCCCTGATTATGAGTCAGGATTAGGACAATTGTAAGCCTCTGTATATGGTCTACTTACGTGATTGTGTGGTATGTCGTCGCGGGATAATTGCGGGGTTACTTGCGGAAAATCTTGCGGGTGGTCAGTAGTCGCAGATCTCTGTCTCCGCTATCGTAGACCTTGTATTTTCGCTGTGTTACCCAATAATCGCCCTCGTAGTCGTAGTCGTAGTCATATGGGGTAGAGCGGTCAGGATCGACAAGCTCCCTCTCGCTTATCTTGTCTCCGTGCGAGTTATACTCGTAAATCATCTTGGAGTATACTTCTCCGTTATGAGATAGGCTCATAGAGACCATACGTCCGTCATTGTCGTACTCCATGTGCGTAGTCCAACCATCTGTAGAGCTATCTATCGGTAGCCCTTTGCGGGTGTGAGAAGTAACATGCACGTCAGAGCTGACATCACCATTGCGGTCTACGGTGATTAGCTCAATGCACTTGTCCCCGCTATACTTAAATATCATTTTACTGCCGTCTGAATAGACACAGCTGTCAAGGAGCAGGCTCTTGCCGGCATAATAGTAATCCGTCCGCTGACTATTAGTCGTGACATACTCTGTACGACCGAGCTCGTCAAGAGAGTAGACCGTCCGAGATGTGTGTTTGTGGTCATTTCCAAACGGATTGTTAACAACAGATACCTCCTCGACCCTATAGACATCATCCGACAGTCTGTTCTCGTCTCTCCAACTTTTTAACTCAGAGGACGAGTTGCAACTGCATGCGAGCAGGAGTGTTGTAGTGGCTGTAAGTAGTCTCTTAATCATAATGTATTACTCTAATCTGCTAAGTATTGCCTTGACAATAGAGAGCTGACGTATGGAGCTCCCGAGCACCTCAAAAGGTGCATACTTGTCTTGGTCTGGGTTGTCTGATCGGCATATGTAATGCTTGTCTCCATCCTCATCCGTGGAGACGTACGTAAGTCGCTTAATCATACGCTGGCCGTCATTGGTGAGGATTACATATATCTCTCCATTACGGATGTAGCTCCCATCCTGCCACACCTTGTGCACAACCATATCACCAGCTGTTATGGTTGGATACATACTGTTACCAGTCGCTGGCATAGCATCGCAACCGCCAAGCCCCGGGATAACGTAGAGTGTTGGCTGCTGGTCCTCGTACGAGGGCTCGGGCATATTCTCGACATCGCCAGCTGTTGCCGGTATGTTAGGATAGTATCGTACCACATCCGATGCCGTAGAGACTGGGTCAATGCTACTGTCGCCGAGCACCGGACCCTCTCCACGTAGCAGGTAGTTAGCAGAGACAGCAGGTAAGGCGGTTGCCACCTTGTTTATGTCCATGCTATTGCGTCGCCTCCACTGAGATAGATTTGCCTTGGTAATACCGATCGCAGTTGCCAATTGGTCATCCGTGTCATAACCAAGTGCGCTTTTTATCTCATTGAGTATCAAATCTATACTTGCACTCATAGGACTTTAACACTTAAAATATTGCCAAATCGTTTGGAAAGTTGCCATACTGTTACTACCTTTGTAACACTGACCGACCGATTAGACGGACGGCATAGATAGCAAAGCAGAGCAGCGAGAAAATCTCGCCACCCATTCAATCCTAAAACTCACGGGTAAAGGTAGGTAATCTCGCTCATTCTGCAAAATATTTTAACACAACGTTATGAGTAACATTACTTACACCTACTCTTATCAGAGTGCACCGGTCTCTTTCCTCCGAGGAGATGAGGTGATGGTCAATGCCACGCAGATGGCAAGGGCATTCAAAAAGCGCCCAAACGACTATCTGTCGTTACCCTCTACAATTGAGCTACTTAGGGCAATTACCAGAAAATCTGGTAATTCAGAGTATCAAGCAGTTACGACAAAGGCAGGGAGCCCAGAAAATGGAGGCGGTACGTGGATGACCGAGACCGTTGCACTTGACTTTGCTCAGTGGCTATCCGTGGACTTCCGCCTCTGGTGCAATGACCGGATCAAGGAGCTGCTGAGGGATGGCGTGACCACGACAGCCACGGACGACCAGACGATCGCCAAGGCTATGGAGATCCTGCAGGGCCGTCTCGAGGAGGCTAAGCGGGAGACGGCACGGCTCCGAGAGAGCGAGCTGGAGGCACAGGCGGAGGCGCAATTCCTGCGGGACAGAGCCGAGGAGGACGCACCAAAGGTGCTCTTTGCCGATGCGGTGACCGCCTCCAAGCGGTCGATCCTCGTGGGCGAGCTCGCCAAAATCTTAAAGCAAAACGGACACGACACAGGGCAAAACCGCCTATTTGCCGAGCTACGGGAGCAAGGCTACCTGCAGTCCTGCAAGGGCGAGAGGTACAACCAGCCGACACAGATGGCGATGGAGCTTGGGCTCTTTGAGCTCAAAAAGACCGCCATCAATAACCCCGACGGCACCTCCCGTGTCTGCACCACGACCAAGGTAACCCCCAAGGGACAGCAATACTTTATAAGACGATACCTGCACCACTGATGGATATATATACGACAATAGAGCCTTATGAGCTTGCTGAAAACATCGTTGACGACAGGGAAGCAGGTTGCATCTGTGCTCAAATCCTACACCAATGGAACCTCCCTCAGAAGGGATATGAAGAGGTCTTGGAAGAGATCCCGGAGTATGCCATCAAGCAGTACTTGAGGAAGAAGAGCAGGGAGAAAAAAGCCCATCGGGACAGCATAAAGGAAACACTTAAGAAGAGACAATTACACGATGAAAGAGAATGAATGCTGCTGCCTTAACTGCAGTAAGGTATTTGAAGAGGATGAGCTTGAGCAACACCTGCAGATGCACCGGGAGAAAAACGAGAACTGCGCCATTAGATACAGCGATGGAGCGACAATCATCCACATACTGCACGAGAATAAATGTACAGAATAACGGGGCTTTTGCACGTGCTGGAGCTCCTTGATGAGGAAGAGAATAACGATACAGAGAGCTATGATATTAACGGCCAAGAAAGGGACAGCCTTTGAGCAGGTGCTCAAAGAGCTATATGACCAGAACCTCAGGAATAAGGAGGAGGCTATAGAGATCTTAACAGACTACTACGGCGTTAAGCCGGTCGAGTTTGAGCAATACTGGTGCGTCGGATATACCTGTATGATCTCGGCGCGGGGCATAAGACCAGAGTATATACCTGAGACCCTGAAAAAAGGCGTCAAGGAGACGGATAACGGGCTACTCACCGTAGACCGACGGACAAAAGTAGGGCGGGAGTTCCTCCTGAAGTGGGAGACGTACGACTGCGCGAAAGGGCTCTCAGGAGAGAGCCTTGAGCAATTTGGAATCTACACGCTTGATCCTGACGCTCACCGCTACTGCTACTGGTACGTATGCACGGATGATGATGGCCTCTACTGCTTGATACTCCAAAAGTATGCAGCCCGTCGACTGACGGATGAGGCAAAGGAGATGATGACGATAGACATACAACGATATGATTAAAGAATATGGTACAGAGACTGACTGCCGACGATTACGACAAGATCCCCTGCCCGGGGAGTGCGACGTACAAAGTACCAGATACTAAGACGATGCTTAATGCTCAGAGCCACGCCTATAAGCTGGCGATGAGGAGGGGGCAAAGGGTCGAGGTCAACATCGACCAGAAGACCATGACGATAACTATTAATAAGCTGGGAGCGAGATGAGACACTATGACACCACTACGACCACGTGCCGCCGCAAGGGGGCGGTACACCATCAGCGAGACGGCAAGGCTCCTCGGCGTGTCTCGTATGACCGTCTACAGATGGCTCGAGGAGGGGAGCCTGAGAGCCTCCATACAGCGCAAGACGCTTCGCAAGTACATCAGCGGGGAGGAGATACTGCGAGTATGGGACGGCGACTGGATAAGGCTGTGACGGCTGCGGTACTGCTTATGTCCACCCTCGGCTACAGCCTCCTCGGAGTGCTTATCCTACTGATCGCTGCGGTGCAGATCGTCTGCCACCTCAGTGTCACGACACTGATAATGTCCACGGCGGCAATGTATGCCGGCTTGCAACTAATCATCTACGGAGTAACGGAGTATAACAATGAGACAGATAACAATTGAGACAACTGACCAGATGCTGGCTGATGCCATCACCTACTTGGCATCCCGTGCCAGTGCTCAGGTAGTAGCCAATACCATAGCGGAGGAGGGCAAGGTGGAGACCGCAGCCCTCGAGGAGCCAGCCAAGGAGCCCAAAAAGACAGCTAAAGAGGTCGCCAAGGTAGAGACAGCCACGGCTCCCGCGCACACCCTCACGGAGCTCAAAAACAAGCTCAATGCCAAGTGGCAGGCAGGTGGCGAGCTTGAGCGCAAGGCGATAGCCGCACTGATAGCCGGATACAGCACGGACGGCTCCGTGCGCCCTCAGATGGTCCCGGAGGACAAGCGGGACGCACTCTACACACAGCTCGATAAGCTATGACACCTACTACACACGCACTACTATCACCATCCAAGGCGGCCCGCTGGTGCCACTGCACCCCGTCCGCACGTATGGAGGAGCTTATGCCCGAGGAGCAGGCCAGCGAGGCCGCTCTTGAGGGGACTAAGGCGCACGCCCTTGCCGAGCAGGTGGCGAGCGACCGCATCGCAGACGCTGACCTCTCAGCCTACGACCTCGACATGGTCGACGGGGCATACCTCTACAAGGATGCCGTCCACGCCAACCCCGTGGGGACTATCTACACGGAGCGCAAGCTGGACCTCAGCGGGCTGGTCCCCGAGGGCTACGGCACCTGTGATGCCATCGTCACGGACGTCAAGCGTGACGGCACCACCGACCTCTACATCTATGACTACAAATACGGCATGGGGGTCGAGGTGCAGGCGGAGGATAACTACCAGCTCGCCATCTACGCCTGGGGTGCGCTCAACGATGCCGAGGTCATCCCGGATCACACCAAGGTAAGCTATGTCATCATGACTATCGTCCAGCCCCGCATCGAGGGGGATAAGGTCAAGGAGTGGGCCCTCACTCGCACCGAGCTCGAGGAGTGGCTGGCTCGCAACGTGCAGGAGCAGGCTAAGTATGCCTACAAAGGCGATGGCATCGCTGTCCGTGGCGACTGGTGCCGCTGGTGCCGTGCCAAGGCTATCTGCCGTGTGCATACGGACGGCACACCGACCCTCGCCGATCTGCACCGCCCCGCCAATGCCCTCTCGGAGGAGGAGCAGGCGTACTTCCTAAGCTACGCCGACGATGCCATCAAGTGGCTCAAGGAGCTGCAGGACTATGCCACCGAGCGGGCTGTCTCCGAGGGGCACGAGTGGCCGGGGATGATGCTTGCCGAGGGACGGAGCGTCCGCACGTGGTCGGATGAGGAGCAGGCGATTAAGTCCATCCTCGCACGCACCGACCTCACCGAGGAGCAGGTCTACACCCGCTGTCTCTTATACACATCTCCGAGCCCACGAGACCGTTATTCTAAGCTCGTA